>DRQE01000040.1 GCA_011371515.1 Deltaproteobacteria bacterium | reverse complement strand
GTATGGACCTCCCTTGGTGGCTCACTTTCTTCAACCACTGCAGGGGAGTGCTTGGGTGGTGCTATCTCTGCCCTCTCTGTGTTTGCACTGTATCTACAGGATGGACATACCACGATACTTGACTCCCCTGTGTCTGCAACGACCATGAATTCGTGACTGAAGCTTCCGCCTATGGTGCCTGTCTCTGCCTCCACACAGGTGAACTCGAGCCCGCATCTTTCGAATATACGGGTGTAGGTCTGGCGCATGTTTTCGTATTCTCTTTCGGCACACTCCTCTGTTGCGTGGAAGGAGTAGGCATCCTTCATTATGAACTCCCTTGCCCTCATGAGACCAAAACGGGGCCTTATCTCATCGCGAAACTTTATCTGTATCTGGTAGAGGTTGAGCGGAAGGTCCCGATAGGAGCGCACCTCTCGCCTTACCATATCGGTTATTGCCTCCTCATGGGTGGGTCCAAGGCAGAACTCTCTTTCACCACGGTCTTTAAGCCTTAGAAGCTCTTTGCCGTAGAGGTCCCCCCTGCCGCTCTCCTTCCACAGGGCTGCGGGCAACACCACCGGTAGAAGCACTTCCTGTGCGCCTGCCCTGTCCATCTCCTCACGCACGATTGTTTCGACCTTTCTTATTGCCTTGAGCCCCAATGGCAGAAGGTCGTATATGCCGGAGGCAAGTTTTCTTATCATGCCTGCCCTTATCATGAGTTTGTGGCTTACAACCTCTGCATCAGCCGGGCTCTCTTTAAGTGTTGGTATGAATGCTCTCGTAAATCGCACGGCTCTTACCTCTTAAAGGAGTTCTTCGTTTATCTCTATCTCCGCCTTCTCGCGAAGTTCTGAAATCCACTGGCTGAACTTTTCCCTTCGCTTCTCCATGATAAGTGCATTACGCAGCCTGTCTTTTACCTTCTCAAAGGCCTCTTTCGATGGCTCACGGGAATCCCTGAGCCAGAATATGTAGAACCCATCCCTGTGTTTTACCACCTCGGGGTACAGGGGTAGCTCTTTTTTAAGGGTAAAGAGGGCTTGACGCCGTGCAACAAAGAGCCCAAGGTCTGGTATTATGCCATCGCGCATACTGAAAAATACGGTGTTCTCTATCTTAAGCCCCTCTTTTCTGGCAAGCTCCTTTATGTCTGTGCCTGCCATGGCATCTTTAAGCACCTCTTCTGCCCTCTTTTTTGCAAGCCGCCATGCGGCATCCTCTATGTAGTCTTTCCTGACCTGTTCTTTTATCTCCTCGAAGGGTGGCAGATGGGCATCTATCCTGTCAACAACCTTCAGCACATAGAAGCTCTTGCCAGCATCCACTATTCCGCTCACCCCACCCTTTGGGAGCCTGAAGGCAGCGTCCTTGAGGGCATCGTTGCCAAGCACCTCTGCATCACCTGTGTGGACATCCATATGGCCAGTGACACGGAAGGTTATACCAAGCCTTTCTGCCTCTTTCTTGAGTCTTTCCGTATCGTCTGTCTCTTTCAAGAGCCTGTGGAACTCTGCCATCCGCTTTCTTGCAAGCCTTATGGCGTATTTCTTTCTGAGTCTTTCTTCTATGTCCTTCTTTGCCTCTTTGAAGGATATGGTCTTGCCGGGCTTTTTGTCCTCAACCTTTATTATGTGAAAGCCGTACTCGGTCTTAACGATTGGGCTTATCTCTCCTTTTTCAAGGCTCATGGCTGCCTTTTCGAACTCCTTTACCATCATGCCCTCTTCGAACCAGCCGAGGTCTCCTCCCCTCTGGGCAGAGCCGGGGTCCTGTGAGTACTCCTTTGCAAGTTTTGCAAAGTCCTCACCCTTCTTTATCCTCTCGAGTATCTTCTCTATCTTCTGGCGTGCTTCCTGCCATGCCTTCTCTTTGTCTTCTTCAGACGAAGAGGGCCTTACCAGTATGTGGCGTGCCCTCACTCTTGTGGGCACGCGATAGTCGGCAATATGCTTACGGTAATAGGCTTGGAGTTCTTCGTCCTTGAGTTTCACCTCTTTTACCAGTGCATCCTTGTCGATTCTGCCGTAGGCAACCTTTACCCGTGGGGGTATCATGTAGTTTGACTTGTGCTCCTCGAAAAACTTCTTGAGGGCATCATCATCCACCTTTACCTCTTTTTTGAACCTGTCTTTCTTGAATACGATATAATTCAGAGAGACCTTTCTATTCTCTACAAGGAACCTTTCCCACACCTCTTCATCTGTAACGGTAACATCCTTTGTTACCTCGTCTCCTATCTTCTCTATGAGGAGTTCCTGTCTTACGCTCTGCTCGTATTCTGCGGGCTTTATACGGTTTGCCTGAAGGATTGCAAAGTAAAGCTCTTTGCTGAATCTTCCTTCTTTCTGGAATATGGGGGTTGAGAATATGCGTTTTCTTATCTCCTCTTCGGAGACATCTATGCCCTGTCTTTCTGCCTCGTTGAGAACCAGAATTCTATCTATAAGGGCATTTATGGTTCTTTCTCTCAGGTTAAGTCGTTCGAGCACCTCGGGGGAGAAGTTCTCTCCAAGAGCTCTTTTGTAGTATTCAAGCTCTCTCTGGTAGGCATCCTCGTAGGTGCTGCCATATATTGGTATGCCGTCAACCCTTGCCACCACCTGATTTTCGGAGCCCTGCTGCGGGGTTGGTCCCACACCCCAGAAGACGAAGACCACTATGATGGCAAAGAATATGAGGAGTATGATAAAGGACCTCTTCTTTCTTCTAAGAAAATCGAGCATCAAGATACCTCCTGAAGTTGGATTAAGTGTGTATGTTAATAGATTTTTCTGGTGAATTCAACTTTATTTGACCCCCTCTTCCGCATCGGCATCATCCAGAACTGCCACTTACTGTGAAATATCCACCGTAGAAGGGGAAAAGCCGTAAGTTTTCCCTTGCCAATGAAGATGTTTTTTTGCTACCATAAGTTATTAAAGGTTATCCACAGGGGGAGGCGGGATGTTTAACTACTTTCTTGGACTCTTCTCCAATGATCTTGCCATAGATCTTGGAACAGCAAGCACTCTCATATATGTAAAGGGCAAGGGCATAGTTACCAACGAGCCCTCGGTTGTTGCCGTAAAGAAGGACGGCAGGGGTGGGAAAAGGGTACTTGCCGTGGGCCGTGAGGCAAAGGCAATGCTCGGTAAGACCCCCGGCAATATAGCTGCCATAAGGCCCCTAAAGGACGGTGTCATTGCGGACTTTGAGATAACCGAGGAGATGCTCAAGTACTTCATAACCAAGGTCCACAACCGTAGATTCCTCGTAAGACCTCGCATAATAATAGGCATACCCTCTGGTATAACACAGGTGGAGATGAGGGCTGTAAAGGAGTCTGCCTATTCGGCAGGTGCAGGAGAGGTCTACCTCATAGAAGAGCCCATGGCAGCAGCCATTGGGGCGGGGCTACCCATAACAGAGCCCTCGGCAAACATGATAGTGGACATAGGCGGTGGAACTTCAGAGATAGCCCTAATATCCCTTGCAGGTATCGTGCGCTCCAAGTCCATACGCATAGGCGGAGACAAACTGGACGAGGCAATCGTTCAGTACATAAAGAGAAAGTACAACCTTTCCATAGGTATAAGCACGGCAGAGAAGGTCAAAATAGAGTTTGGCCTTGCCATGCCAGAGGAAGAAGATAGAACCATGGAAATCAAGGGTTCTAACTTCGTCACAGGCATACCCACAACCATAGAGATAACGGCTGGTGAGATACGCGAGGCGATGAACGAGCCCATAGGCGCACTCATAGAGGCAATAAAACAGGTGCTCGAGACCACCCCGCCAGAGCTTGCAGCAGACATGGTCGAAAGGGGCATAGTGCTGGCAGGAGGTGGAGCACTCATAAAGAATCTGGATGTAATACTCAGGGAAGAAACGAGGCTTCCCGTAACCATAGCAGACGACCCACTTACCTGTGTGGTAAAAGGAGCAGGCAAGGTGCTCGATGAGGTGAAACTTTTAAGAGAAGTAACGGTGCGCAACTGATAACGATATGCTTTCGTTCATAAGGAGACACCAGATTATTCTTTCGGCCTTCCTGCTTTGCCTCATATCTCTACACATAGCAGTTAACGCAGAAAGGGGAATAGGTGGAGAGGTAATAGTAAGGGGGGTTGTCTCCACCATATCGAAACCCTTCCAGAAGGGCTTTCTTGCCCTCTACTCGGTATTCGACAGAGTCTGGTCGAACTACGTATACCTCGTTGGTGTAAAAGAGGAGAACAGAGCCCTCAAAGAAAGCCTGCACAAACTCCTCGAAGAGAACAACAGGCTCAGAGAGGAACTGCTCCTTACGGCAAGGCTCAAGGAGATACTGAAATACCGCGCCAGACTCGGCATAGAGTCTGTGGCTGCCGAGGTGATAGGTTACAGTAGCTTTGGTGCAGCCGGATGGATAAAGACGGCAACCCTCGATAAGGGCTCAAGGGATGGTATAAAGGTAGACATGGCAGTGGTCTCGCCAAGAGGGGTTGTGGGAAGAATAATAGAGGTTACGGCAACAACATCTACCGTGCTTCTCATAACAGACCCCAGATCAAGCATAGACGCCGTAGTGCAGAGAACCAGAATAAAGGGGCTCCTTGAGGGTACGGGAAGCCGCACCCTGCGCCTTAAGTACATAAGGCAGCTCGATGATGTGAAGCCCGGAGATGTGCTCGTTACGGCAGGGCTTTCAGGAATATTCCCCAAGGGGCTTGCCCTCGGCAGAATCACCAGAGTGGAGAAGGGAAAGGACAACTTCTTCAAGTACATAGAGGCAGAGCCCATGGCACCGCTGGACAACCTTGAAGAAGTGCTCATAATAAAGAAGTCTTCCAGAGGTTAGCCCTCATGCGTGACTTTATAGTATTCATACCCGTTGCCATTATATACCTTTCGTTCAGGGTTACCATAACCCCGGAACTGCCAATTCCTGACATATCGGTTCTAATAGTATTCTTTCTTGCAACCAGAAGGCCCTCTACAGAGGGTGTCTTTCTATCCTTTGTCCTTGGCTACATAGACGACATATTCAGCGGTACTATAGTGGGAAGCTCGTCGTTCTCGCTGGTTATAATATACACGGTGCTCTGTTTTGTATCCCGCAAGGTTGCATTTACAGACCCGCTCATAAGGGGTGTGGCCCTATTTATCACTTATATGATAAAGGAGCTTCTCGTGATACTGGTGCTCTACTTTACCGGCATCCATGTGGGCATGAGCCTCTACATGGTTGCAACTGGTTTCGTTACTGCACTCTTTTCACCCCTTTTCATTGCCCTTTTCAGAAAGGCAACAGAGGTGGGCCTTTTACGGCCCGAAAGAGGTGAGCCCTGAGCCATGCGCTACATATCTGACAAAGACCCTTCAGAGTTTCGTGAAAGGCTCTTTATAGCCATAGGGGTGGTCTTTTTCATATTCTCCATACTGGTTGTAAGGCTCTGGTATCTGCAGGTGATGAAGTCCCACTACTTTGGTGAGCTCTCCCTCAACAACCGCATAAGGGTAACGAAGACCCCTGCCCCACGGGGCCTCATACTTGCAAGAGATGGCACCATACTTGCCGAAAACAGGCCCGGCTTCGACCTTGCCATAATACCCGAGGATGTGGAGGATATGGAGAAGACCCTTTCCACCCTTGAGAAACTTGTGGGTGTAAACAAAGAGATACTTCGCAAGAGGATAAAGCGTGCAAGGGGTAGACCTCCCTTCAAGAGTATCAAGCTGAAGAAGGACCTCAGCTGGGAAGAGATGGTAAGGGTTGCCATCTACCGATTCGAGCTTCCCGGTGTGTTAATAGAGGTTGGTCCCACGCGAAGTTATCCCCTCGGTGAGATAACCGCCCACCTAATAGGCTATGTGGGAGAGATAAGTGTAAGGGAGCAGGAAAGACTGCGCAGGGCAGGCAAGACATCCTACAGCCTTGGAGACATAATCGGTAAATCCGGAGTGGAAGCCATCTACGAGAATGTGCTAAGAGGTATGGACGGTGGGCGCCAGATAGAGGTGGATGCCCATGGCAGACTCATAAAGGTAATGAAGGAGATACCACCCTTTCCCGGAAACAACCTTCGCCTTACCATAGATGTACCCACCCAGCTTGCCCTCTGGGAGGCACTCAGTGGAAAGGCAGGTGCAGGAATAGCCATAGACCCGCGCAACGGAAAGGTGCTTGCCATGGTGAGCACACCTTCGTTTGACCCCAATCTGCTCATCGGTGGTATAAGTGAGGAGGACTGGCAGAGCATAATCAACAACCCCTTCAGGGTCTTTACCAACAGGGCAATACAGGGGCAGTATCCCCCTGCCTCCACATTCAAGGTGATAACCGCAGCAGCAGCCCTTGAAGAAGGCATAATAGAGCCCTCGACAAAGATGTACTCAGGCCCTGTATTTCGCTTTGGTGGGCGTGAGTATCGTGACTGGAAGCCTGAAGGACATGGCAATATAGACATAAAGAAGGCTATAATAGAGAGTGCAGATACATTCTTCTATCAGGTGGGTCTGATGGTGGGTATAGAAAGGCTTGCCCGATATGCCGAGATGTTCGGCTTCGGTAAGAAGACGGGCATAGGCTTTGGCACAGAGAAGGCAGGGCTTGTGCCCACCCCTGAATGGAAGAAGAAGACCTATGGCACCATATGGTACGATGGAGAGACGATCCTTACAGCCATAGGACAGGGCTTTCTTCTTACAACACCTCTACAGCTTGCCAACGCCTATGCATCTATTGCCAACGGTGGCACCCTCTATATGCCACAGTTCGTTGAAAGCATAGAAAGCCCCAGTGGAAAGGTTATAAAAGAGTTCGAACCGGTGGAACTCGGAAAGGTCGAGCTATCCACCGAGACCCTATCCCTTCTCAAAGAGGCATTAAGAGGTGTTGTGGCAGATGAGGATGGCACGGCACACCATCTGAATGTGGACGGGCTCAGGATAGCCGGAAAGACGGGCACAGCCCAAGTGGTACGCCTTAAAAAACGCACGAGAGACATAGAAAAGATACCCTACAAACACAGAGACCACGCATGGTTCGTGGGCTTTGCACCATACGATGACCCCAGAATAGTTGTGGCAGTCATAGTGGAGCACGGTGGTTTCGGCTCACAGAGTGCGGCACCGGTGGCACTCAAGGTTATACAGACCTATCTAAAGGGGCTTGAAGAAAGAGATAAATTGCTCTCTACAGAACACAAAAGAGGAGAAAGGCTTTGATAGAAAAACGCTACTTCTTTCAGACAGACTGGCTGCTTCTTGCAATAGCCATAGCCCTTACCGTCATAGGGATAGCCAACATATACAGTGCCACCCACATACACCAGCCCTATCTTTACAAAAAACAGCTCTACTGGCTCATTGTAGCCCTTGTGGTCATGGTGCCGGTGGTGGCAATAAACTACTCTTTGTTTGAACGATTTGCCTATGTGATATACGGCATATCCCTCGTTACCCTCGTTATAGCCCTTCTCTGGGGGCATTCTGCAGGCGGGTCCAGAAGGTGGCTTGATCTGGGGTTCTTCCACTTTCAGCCCTCTGAGCTTGCAAAGATAGCCTTCATGATGGCACTGGCAAAGTACTTAAGCTCCCGCGAGCTTCCACGAAGAGGGCTTTCTCTCAAAGAGCTCATGGGTCCTGCGGCACTCCTTGCCCCGCCCTTTCTTCTTGTGGCAAAGCAGCCCGACCTTGGCACAGCCCTTATATTTCTCTTCGTCTTTGCATCCATGCTCTGTATAGTGAAGATAAGGCTCAAGACTATGCTTGCCATATCTGCGGGTCTTCTGGCGATGATACCCTTTGTGTGGCACTCACTTAAAGACTATCAGAAGGCAAGGCTTTTGAGCTTTCTTGACCCCACCATGGACCCACTGGGGTCTGGTTACCACATACTACAGTCGAAGATAGCCATAGGTTCAGGTGGTTTTATGGGCAAGGGCTTCACACAGGGCACACAGGGAACCCTTATGTTCCTTCCTGCCCACCACACAGACTTCATATTCCCCGTGCTTGCAGAGGAATGGGGCTTTGTGGGCTCATTCGTGGTGCTGCTTCTCTTTCTCCTTTTTATAATAAGGGGTATGGACATAACAGGCAGTGCCAAGGACAGATTTGGCTTTCTTCTGGCATTCGGCATAGTATCGATGATATTCTGGCATACGGTGGTCAACATGGGTATGGTAACAGGGCTTCTGCCCGTCGTTGGTGTGCCACTGCCCTTTTTGAGTTATGGTGGAAGTTTCCTCGTTACAACCTTCGTTGGTGTGGGGTTGCTCCTTAATATAGGCATGAGGAGGTTTCTCTTTTAGCCATTGTCTTCTGTATCCAAAAATACCATACTCTTTCTTGCAACCTCTGGATTTGCAGGCTATATAAGGGTTGCCCCCGGCACATTCGGAACCCTTACGGGCATACCACTTGCCTATCTTATCGGCATTTCAGGGCTACATCTGGGGTTGATGCTTCTTCTCATAGTAATCACTTTAAGCGTGATGGTGGCAGAGCGGGCAAAGGGCTACTTTCAGAGGGAAGACCCCCCAGAGATAGTCTGCGACGAGGTTGCAGGCTTCTGTGTGGCAGTCTTCGGGCTTACACCGGACTGGACGAACCTCATATTGGGCTTTATTCTTTTCAGGTTTTTTGATATTCTTAAACCGTTCCCCATAAGGACCATTGAAAAAAGACTTTCCGGTGGAGCAGGTATAGTGGCAGACGACCTTGTTGCCGGTGTGTACGCAAATGTTTTATTGAATATTATTACAGTGGTCAGGGGTTGATGGAGCTGCCTGCAATAAAGACTGCAGATGTGCTACTTTCAAGGGGGCTTAAGCTCTCCGTTGCAGAGTCCTGCACAGGCGGGCTTCTCGGGGCAACCCTTACGGATGTCTCTGGAAGTTCAAAGTGGTTCGTGGGTGGTATTATTGCCTACTCGAATGAGCTAAAGGAGGCTCTCCTCGGGGTCTCCCGTGAGGTACTTAAAACCCACGGGGCAGTATCTTCTGAGACTGCCATGGAGATGGCAGAGGGAGCAAAAAGAGCCACAGGCTCTGATGTGGCAATTGCCATAACAGGCATTGCAGGGCCCACAGGTGGCACCCCTGAAAAACCCGTGGGCACAGTGTTCGTGGCAATAACAGATGGCAGAAGGATGAAGGTAGAGAGGTTTCAGTTTCAGGGCTCAAGAAGAGAGATAAGGGAGAAGACCGTGCTTAAGGCACTTGAAATCATAGAAGAGTTTGTCTCAAGCACATAGAGGTATCCATAGCGTTGGAAAAGATAAGAACCTTTATAGCCATAGAGATT
>DRQE01000039.1 GCA_011371515.1 Deltaproteobacteria bacterium | reverse complement strand
TTAACAACTGAGAGTCAACAAACAAAGCGTGATGAGGCCAAAAGGGTAGGAGCCACAGGCTGGCTCGTAAAGCCAATTGCCGGCAATGAGCTTATAAAAATTATAAAGCAAGTACTTCCAGGCATATAGCTGAAGCTTATACTTAAAGGATTAATTGATATGACAACCTAAAACAAAGGAAAATGCAATGAATCTAATAAAAGATAAAACTATATATAAGATGTTCACATCCAGTATTCCTGTCATATTGAAAGTGATAGTAGTCTTTTTGTGTATAGTTTTAGTCTTTGTTGTTTTTGGGGTTAACATGAGCGCAAATATCACCAATTATAAGTTTATCACATTGTTTATAGTGACTTTTTTTGTTATGACAACAGCTATTATGCTATCAAGGCAACTTTTGAGAAGACAAAAGCCCGAGACCGATAAAGAAGAGGATGAAGAGGGCAAGGACAACCGTATAGCCCCATTAGCTCGTTGCAGTGAGTTTGTGGCAGACATTCCAGCATATAACAAACTGCTTTGTGCTCACCTTGGTGAGGTGATATCAAATACCGAGACAGAGATACTTAAGGTGGTTGAAAAAATGACAGAGATACATAATGAGAGCAAAAGCCAGATGGAACGGATAAAAGCTTCTACAGAAAAGAGTACCGAGCTTATCGTAACCATGCAGAAGATGAAGCAAAGTGAAGAACTCATCAAAACACTTACTGATATTTCTGAAGCACAGACATCTCTTTTAGAAGATAATCTGAACCGCATTCAACAGCTTTCTGAAGAGATAAAAGAACTTAGCCCTTTAGCAGATGTGATTACCGAAATAGCTGATCAGACCAATCTTCTTGCACTCAATGCTACCATAGAGGCAGCTCGGGCAGGAGAACAGGGAAGAGGATTCGCGGTAGTGGCTGATGAGGTCAGGAAGCTTTCTGCTAAAACAAACGATGCGTCAAAGAGTATAGCCAGCAGGATAGCAAAAGTGACCAAGCGAGTAGAAAAAGAGATCGAAAACGCATTTCATATACTAGAAGAGAATCGTGGTTCAACAGAATTTGGCAAGTTATTTGAATCACTAAAGGAAATAGGAGAAAAATTTGAGCACACTTCTGGTATTCTTGAAGAGGTTATACACGGTATTGACTCCGCCAACAGAATGATAGTCGATAGCGTTTCTTCAGTGCTTGGTGAAATACAATTTCAGGATGTGTTGCGGCAGAGGATAGAACATGTTATTTATGCGATGGAACTGTTAAGCAACCTTTCAATCAATATTTTGAAGCACTTAAGAGATGGAGATGAATATCCTCAAGAATCTCTACGCCAATATATGGATGAAATAAAGGAAAAGTATGTAATGTACGAACAGAGGCTTACCCATGACAAAGTCATCGGGACACCAATATCTCCCCATGATAATGTAGCACCCAAGATCGAATTGTTCTAACAGCTGTTGATGCAATGTTTTCTGAGAACTTACTCCAAGTATATGCTAAGCGGATATTTCTTTCCTTAGGTGGCAGTATATGACTTTGTTGTTTTGGGTGAATCTGTTATATTAGATTAGAGGTCACCAAGCTCCACTCAGTCAATTGTGGGAAGATGCATAATCTGCTTGCCGAAAAAGGATGTGTCTACTCTTTGTATCGTATCTTCGGTGATAAACCACATCTCTCTTTTCGATTCCTTCTCTGTCTGTAGGGGTGTTCCTGCTCAAAAAATTTAGATACTCCTTGCATATAGGTAGACTTATAAAATCTTTTACAGCTATTTAGACGATAGGTTCGTTTGACATTCTATGCTTTGTAGAATATAGTTGCTTTATAGGAGTCTTCTATCCACACAGGCAGGGATTTCATCAAAGGGTATGCTGGCGATGGAGTAGAATTTCTGCCACAAACAGGCGTAACGAGAGGAGGATGACATGGAAAGTATGGGTGGCATTATATGGCTTATAATAATAGGGGCACTTTTCTACTGGATGATGAGTAGAGGCTGTGGCGGACACAGCCATGGCAGCGGGCAGGGGCATAAGCATGGCTCTGGTTCAGAAAAGGGGCATGACGATAAGGCAGAGAAAAAAGGTGGCTGCCACTAACCGAAAGACCTTACAAGGAGGATGTTATGAAGTTACTTGACTGGAGGGTAGTGGGGCTATCAGCGGGCAGCTTCCTGTCCATAACATATGTGCTCTGTGTGGTCTACGACCTTCTGTTTCCAGAGTACGCCATGTACGAGGTGTGGATGAAACTGCTCCCCGGTTTCGTGTGGATCAGCTGGTGGAGTTTTCTGCTCGGGCTCGTGGAGACCTTTCTTTACGGCATATACACAGGGCTCGTCTTTGCGCCTCTTTACAACTTCTTCAACATGCGGTTAAGCAGGGTGGACTGAAGACCTCTACTCTAATGTTTCCATAACTCATCCATGCGAGGGCACTATAAACAGGATGTACAAGAGATTGGAGGGAGAAGACAATGACCATGGCAGAGGTCAGAGAGAAGGCAAGGGCACTTGGTATAAGCCCCAGTAGAAAGAGAAAGCTGGAACTTGTAAGGGAGATACAGACGAGAGAGGGCAACTTCCCCTGCTTCGGTACGGCAACGGACTATTGTGACCAGATGTACTGCTGTTTCAGGGAGGACTGTCTGGGAAAGAACAGCTGAAAGGACCTCTTTCAGGCAGTTCTCGTAGTTTTGCCCTTTCTGAGGCTCAGTATGTAGCGCCTTGCTGCAAGTGCTGCCTTTGCGCCCTCACCAGAGGCTATTATTATCCTCTTGCCAAAGGCGTTCGTAACATCACCTGCAGCAAAGATACCGTGGTGTGAGGTGGAGCAGTCGGGGTTTATCACTATCTCGCCCCGCTCGTTGAGGTCGACAAGGTGAGACACTATCGAGGAGTTAGGCTCAAGCCCTATAGCTATGAAAGCCCCTCTTACTGTAAGGTTTAGCGTCTCACTCTCGCCCATCTTTCTTATCTTTACTCCAGTGAGAGAGCTATCTCCATCGAACGCAGTAACGGTGTATCCCTCGTATCTTAAGAGGTTTTTGTATCTTCCGACACGCTCTATCACCACCGGGTCTGCCGTAAGGGTTGAAGGGTATAGGAGGTATATCCTTCTTGCCACGGTATGCAGGTTCTCGACCATCTGCAGTGCCGAGTTGCCACCACCTATCACTGCCACGTCTTCTCCCTGAACGAAGCCAAGGTCCTGAATGTTTCCGTAGAAGATACCCCTTCGCTGAAACTTCTCCTCACCTGCCACACCGAGTCTTCGCCGTGTCATGCCAGTAGCCACTATGAGTGCTCTGGCAGTATACCTTTTGAGTTCCGAAGTTATTACCGTAAATCCATCCTCTCCATGCTCAACCTTTTCTACCTTGCTCATCAGATGGTGTAGATAATAGGAGCGTGTGAGCTGGTGTTTGAACTTATCTATGAGTTCTGTGCCTGTTATGAAGTCGTAGCCCATGTAGTTCTCTATCCTTGTGCTGTCTATTGCCTGCCCGCCGAGGTCTGCTGTTATAAGGAAGGCGTCCATCTTAAGGGTTGCTGCGTACACACCTGCCGTGAGCCCTGCCGGTCCGCCACCGATTATTATGAGGTCGAAGGATGTGCGCTCAAGACCGCGTGCCTCTGTCTTGAGGAATACATCCCTGCATCCCTCCGAGCAGAAGTAGAGGGTTTTGCCGTCACACTCGATGGTGAGGGCTTCTTC
>DRQE01000038.1 GCA_011371515.1 Deltaproteobacteria bacterium | reverse complement strand
GGCGGGTTGCTTTTTTTACATCTTACAGCCCTCCACAGGGTTGGAAGCAACAATCCCGACGGCACGGATATCCCCAAAACGAGCCCCCAGATGATACCCTTCCACCCCTACTATACGGTTAAAGATTTGTGGTTTATATTCCTGTGTCTTACCATATTCTTCTACTTTGTATTCTTCCAGCCATCCTTCTTCCTTGAGCCCATAAACAACGAGCCCGCAAACCCTTTGAGAACGCCTGTACACATAGTGCCCGAGTGGTATTTTCTGCCCTTCTATGCCATACTGCGTTCTGTGCCACACAAGCTTCTTGGTGTGGTGCTTATGTGGCTTAGTATGAGCATACTCTTTTTTATGCCCTACCTTGACCGCTCACCAGAAAGGAGCGCACGCAAAAGACCCCTTAAGAGGTGGCTCACATGGGCGTTTTTTCTAAACTTTATCTTGCTTGGCTATGTGGGTATGCATCTACCAGATGAGCCCACCCCACTGGGTATAAGGTTTGTAACCCTTGGAAGGGTGCTTACAGTCTTCTACTTTGCATATTTTCTTACGATGCCCCTGTGGTCCAGAATAGAGCCGATAAGAAACCGATGAAGATAAGCCTTTACATACTGATAATAATCTTTTTAGCTGTGGCACCAGTGGGGCAACACCACCGATTGTGGTTGACCAGCCAGCCATCGAGCGTGGCATGAAGGTATTTATGGAAAGCTGCAGACTCTGCCATAGTCTTAAATACTATAGAGACAGGGCTCATCCTGATGGTATAAAGCCCCTTATGGATGAGGCAGGCCTCAAAGAGGGCTTTGGCGTGGTTCCACCTGACCTGAGCCTTATTACCGCTGCAAGGGGCAGGGGCACAGAAGGTGCCCGCTATATCTACAGGCTTCTTACCACATATTACGAAGAGGATGGGCTTACAAAAAACCGTGCCTTCGCAGAGTGGACAGGTGGAGATGGCACCATAGCCATGCCACCACCACTGCCTGAAGACGGGCTTGAAAGTAAGGCACAGGATGTGGCAGCCTTCCTCTATTATGTGGCAGACCCGAAGGAGGCTGAAAGAGAAAGGCTTGGCGTCTATGTGCTCGTCTATACCGTGGTTATGACCATTCTGCTCTATCTTGTATACCGGAGGGTATGGAAGGGGGGTAAAAAAGGTTGAGTAGGGCCTTTCGTTCACCGTGAGAGAGCTTGACACATGGGGATTTGCTCCATATATTATCTTTAGCCCTTCGAGGCTTTTTATGGTAGCATAGAGTGCCAGATCTGGGATAAAATATTCAAACCATTCAGGAGGTATCTAATATGGGAAAAATAATAGGAATAGACCTTGGAACCACAAACTCTGTTGTTGCAGTTATGGAGGGTGGCGAGCCCAAGGTTATAGTGAACGAGGAGGGTAGCCGTATTACCCCAAGTGTGGTTGCCTTCACTAAGGATAAGCAGATACTGGTTGGTCAGGCTGCAAAGAGACAGGCGATAACCAACCCTGAAAACACCATATTCTCCATAAAGCGTTTCATGGGAAGGCGCTACGACGAGGTTACAGAAGAGATGAAGATGGTGCCCTATCCCGTGGAGAAAGACGAGTATGGAAGGGCGGTCATAAGGTCTTCCCACATGGGCAGAACCTACCTGCCACCAGAGATTTCTGCAATGATACTGCAGAAACTCAAAAGGTCTGCAGAGGCATACCTTGGCGAGACCGTTACAGAGGCGGTTATAACCGTGCCAGCCTACTTCAACGACAGCCAGCGTCAGGCAACGAAGGATGCGGGCAAGATTGCAGGCCTTGAGGTAAAACGCATAATAAACGAGCCCACTGCCTCAAGCCTTGCCTACGGGCTCGAGAAGAAGAAAGAGGGGCTCATAGCAGTATACGACTTCGGCGGTGGTACCTTCGACATATCCATACTCGAGGTGGGCGAGGGTGTGTTCGAGGTCAAGTCAACAAATGGAGACACCCACCTTGGTGGAGACAACTTCGACCAGAGAATAATAGACTGGCTTATAGCCGAGTTCAAGAAGGACCAAGGGATAGACCTTTCGAAGGACAGGATGGCTCTACAGAGGCTCAAAGAGGCTGCCGAGAAGGCAAAGATAGAGCTCTCCACGGTGATGGAGACCGAGATAAACCTGCCCTTTATAACGGCAGACTCAAGTGGGCCAAAGCACCTTGTGATGAGGCTGTCCAGAGCAAAACTTGAGCAGCTCACCGCAGACCTTGTTGAAAGAAGCCGTGGGCCCTGTGAGCAGGCACTGAAGGATGCGGGCATAAAGCCCTCTGACATAGACGATGTGGTTCTCGTTGGTGGTATGACGAGGATGCCTGCCATACAGAAGTTCGTAACCGAGTTCTTTGGCCGTGAGCCCCACAAGGGCATAAACCCCGATGAGGTGGTTGCCATAGGAGCAGCCATACAGGCAGGTGTGCTCGCAGGTGAAGTGAAGGATGTGGTGCTTCTGGATGTTACACCCCTTTCCCTCGGTGTGGAGACCCTCGGTGGGGTGATGACCGTACTCATACCGAGGAATACCACCATACCAACAAGAAAGAAGGAGATATTCACCACAGCCACCGACAACCAGACTCAGGTGGAGGTTCATGTACTGCAGGGCGAACGCCCCCTTGCAAAGGACAACCGCACCCTTGGTAGATTCCACCTTGAGGGCATTCCACCTGCTCCAAGAGGGGTGCCACAGATAGAGGTTACCTTCGACATAGATGCAAACGGCATACTGAATGTCTCTGCAAAGGACCTTGCCACGGGCAAGGAGCAGAAGATAACCATAACGGCTTCAAGCGGGCTCTCCAAGGAAGAGGTAGAGAAGATGGTAAAAGAGGCAGAGGCACACGCAGAAGAGGACAGAAAAAGGAAAGAGCTCATAGAGGAGAGAAACCGTCTGGACTCACTCATATACAATGTGGAGAAGACCCTCAATGAGAATCGCTCGAAGCTCTCCGAGGCAGATGCAAAGAACATAGAGGAGGCAATAAAGAAGGCAAAAGATGCCCTCGGAAAGGAAGACATCACAGAGATAAAGAGGGCAGCCGAGGAGCTAACAACATCGTCACACAAACTGGCAGAGTTCCTCTACAAGCAGGCTGCAGCCTCACAGGGTGCAGCACCCACAGGTGGCACAGCAGAGGCTGGTGGCACAGCAGAGGTGGTTGATGCAGAGGTGGTTGAAGAGGACAAGGACAAAAAGAACGACCAGTAAGAGATGGCTGAAAGAAAGGACTACTACAGTATACTCGGGGTGAGCAAGGACGCCACCGAGGAAGAGATAAAGCGTGCCTACCGTGAACTTGCAAAAAAGTGGCACCCTGACCTCCATCCGGAAAACCGTAAAGAGGCAGAGGCAAAGTTCAAGGAGATAAACGAGGCATATGCCGTCCTGAGTGACCCTGAAAAGCGCAAGCAATACGACATGGGTCAGCAGGTCTTCTTCGAAGGAGAGCCCTCTTGGGCAGGGCCCTTCGGAGGGTTCCACTTCGAGGGCTTCGGCGTAAACCTTGGCGGCATAGAGGACATATTCACCGAGTTCTTCGGTAGAAAAGTACATGCCAAGAGAAGAGGGGCAGACCTCGAATACCCTGTGGAGCTCGATTTTCTTCAGGCAGTCAAGGGCACAGAGCTCGAGATAAAGCTGCGCAGAGATGGCTCCACAGAGAGGATAAGGGTAAAGATACCACCGGGTATAGAGAGTGGCGCAAGGATAAGGGTAAGGGGCAAGGGCGCTCCGGGTACAGGCGGTGGGCCAAGTGGAGACCTTTACATAATACCCATCGTAAGAGAGCATCCCTACTTC
>DRQE01000037.1 GCA_011371515.1 Deltaproteobacteria bacterium | reverse complement strand
GTTATTATGAGCTGAGGGGTGCCTGTAACCTGAGCGACCTGCACATCGGCACTGCCGGGCACACTTCTTAAAACTGTGGCTATCTCTTCTGCCTTCTGTTTTAGCACATCGAGGTCGTCTCCAAAGAGCTTTACCGCAAGCTCCGCCTTTATTCCGGATATGAGCTCATCGAGTGTCATTGCTATTGGCTGTGTGATGTTGACCAGCACCCCGGGGACATTGCCCAGCTCATCCCTTATGAGCTCTTCTATCTCCTCCTGACTTTCCACCCTCCACTCTTCTCTGGGCTTGAGTATCACATACATCTCCGCACTGTTTACAGGGTCTGTATGGGCACCAACCTCACCCCTGCCTATCCTTGAGACGACCTTCACAACCTCCGGTATCTTAAGGAGCCTCTTCTCAACGAGCATGGTAACCCTCTGGCTCTCGTCAAGCGAGATGGATGGAGCCATTGTTAGCCTTACCACTATGGTTCCTTCCTGAAGCCTCGGGGTGAACTCCGAGCCAAGCTGTGGGAATATGGCTATACCGGTAACGAGGAATACCACCGCAAGACCAACTGCCACCATACGCCTGTTGACGAAAAACCTTACAATTGGCTCGTAGTACCTGAGAAGTATCCTGAAGGCTATGTTCTCCTTGTGTTCACCTTTGCCGGGAAGTGGCATGAAGATAGATGCAAGAACAGGGGCTACGAATATGGTGAACACTATGGAACCACCCATTGCAAGAGCAACCGCATAGGCAAGGGGGCTGAAGGTCTTACCCTCCACTCCGCTGAGGGTAAAGAGCGGCAGAAAGACTATTATGATTATCATCACCGCAAAGGTTATGGGCCTTATGACCTCTATGGAGGCACCCCTTATTATTTCCATAAAGCTCTTGTCCCGCTCGCTTCTGAGCCAGCGGTCTATGTTCTCCACTATGACCACACCACCATCCACCATCATACCTATGGCTATGGCAAGCCCGCCAAAGCTCATGAGGTTTGCCGATATGCCAAGGTAGTACATGCCCACCATGGCAAACAGCACAGAGAAGGGTATGGACAGTGCAACCACCACCGATGGCCTGATTGCTCCAAGAAAGACCATTAGTATTATGACCACCAGCACTATACCTTCCATCAGTGCAGAGGTAACGGTCTCTATACAGGCATCCACGAGGCTTTTCTGCTCGTAGTAGGGCACTATCTTTATGCCCTCGGGCAGCATCTTGTTTATCTTCTCTATCTTCTCTTCCACACGCTGTATAACCGTGGACGAGTTCTCGCCATAGAGCTTTATGACCATGCCGGCAACCACCTCTGTATCGCCGTTCATGGTCTGCACACCCCTTCTTATGGCTCCTCCTATCTTCACATGGGCTATGTCCTTAAGATAAACTGGGGTTCCGTCTTCTGACTTTATGACTATGTTCTCTATGTCTTCTATGTCTGAGACGAGCCCTACCGAGCGCACTATGTATTCCTCGTTGTTTTTTACTATGAACTGGGCGCCCACATTGAGGTTGTTTGCCTTTATCTTCTCTATAATCTCCTCTATGGTAACCCCGTAGCGAAGAAGTTTGTCAGGGTGCACCACCACGTGGAACTGTTTCTCGTATCCACCTATACTCAAGACTTCCGTAACGCCGGGCACGGTTTCAAGATTGAACTTTATCACCCAGTCCTGTATGGTTCTGAGGTCTTCGAGGGAATACTTGCCCGTCGTATCCTCCAGATGGTAGAAGAGTATAAGCCCCATACCTGTGGATATGGGACCCATCTGGGGGTTTCCAAAGCCTTCGGGGATTTCTTCCCTGACCTCCTGCAATCGTTCGTTAACCAGCTGCCTTGCGAAGTATATGTCCGTGCCGTCCTTGAAGTAGATATTGACAACCGAGAGTCCAAAGTTAGAGACAGAGCGAATCTTCTCAAGGTTTGGCAGCCCGTTCATGGCAACCTCTACAGGGTAGGTGACATACTTTTCCACCTCTTGCGGGGCAAGTCCTTCTGTCTCTGTGAAGACCTGTACCAGCACGGGTGATACATCGGGGAAGGCATCTATGGGGAGCCTTTTATAGCTTATGACACCTGCCAGAAGCACGAAGACGGCAAGTGTTACCATCAAAAGCCTGTTATTGAGTGCAAACTCTATAAATCTTTTCACAGTTACCTCCTAACCATGTTGGGGTTTTAATGGGAGTGTCCTTCACCGAACTCTGCTTTCTTGAACTCTGCCTTTATCGTGAATCCTCCCTTGCTTGCGTACTCCTCGCCCGGCTCAAGCCCTTTCACTATCTCAACCCTTTCTGCGTCACTCCTTCCAGTTACCACCTCTCTCGGCACGAACCCCTCGGAAGTGCGCACGAACACAACCGTCTTACCCCTGAATGTATGTACTGCTGTCTTGGGCACCACGATGCCAACATCTATGCTTTCAACATCTATCTTTGCCCTTATGAATGTTCCGGGCCGCAACAGCCCCTTTTTGTTCGAAGCAACGCATCTTGCAGCAACAGTTCTCGTCTTTTCGTCTATCACAGGAGCAACATAGGAGAGTGTGCATCTTACAGGCTTTGTGCCATAACCAACCTCAACGATTGCCTTCTGTCCCTCTCTGACATAGGGTATATCCTTTTCGTATATTGCGAGCAGTATCCACACCCTTGAAAGGTCTGCAATCTTGAACACAGTCATATCGGTGCTTACGAACTCACCCTTGGTTATGTGCCTTTCAAGCACCACCCCGTCTATTGGTGAGATAAGCTCGTACCTCGTAAGGGGCACATCCTTGTGGCTCTTAAGCCCCTTTACATCCGCATCAGTCAGTCCAAGGGCGTGGAGCTTCTGCTCCCTTGCCATAAGCTCTATCTGGGCTTCGGCGAACATCTTCTTTGCCTTGAGGTAGTCCTTCTCTGCAACTATCTTCTCTTTCCAGAGTCGTTCCTTCCTTTTGAACTCGAACTCTGCAAGT
The DNA here is from genome assembly GCA_011371515.1 of Deltaproteobacteria bacterium. Classification (GTDB taxonomy): domain Bacteria; phylum Desulfobacterota; class GWC2-55-46; order GWC2-55-46; family DRQE01; genus DRQE01. The sequence goes on along the minus strand of DRQE01000037.1, from coordinate 2,273 downwards.
TTAAACCTTTCCCTTGCGGTAAGGTATGCGCTCTTTGCATCGGCAAGCTCGCGGCTTTCGATTATTGCCATTATCTCGCCTTCTTTGACCCAGTCGCCGACCTTCTTTCTTACCTCGGATACTATCCCGCTTACCCGTGGGACGAGGTGTGAGACAAGGTCAGGGTCGGGCTTTATCTCGCCTGTTGCCTCAACATATACATGAAGCTTGCCACTTCCAGCCCTGTCTATGGTTATTCCGAACTCCTTCAGCTCGGCATCGCTGAACCTGACAACCTCCTCTTTTTCTTCGTGTTCGTGGGCATCTTCCTTGCCACCTTCCTTGTGTCCCTCTTCTTCGTGTTTCTCTGTACCTGCCATCACATGGGTGCTTATTATAGATACAGAAAATACACTCATAATAATAACCAGTAACATTATTATGTATGAGACCCTGTTCTTCATAAACTTACTCTCCCTTCTTCTATATTTCTCCAAGAAGTTTCTCTATCTCTGCCATGGCGAGCGCGAGCTCAAAGAGTGCCCTATTGTACTCAAGCAGTACCTCACGCTGAACCCTCTGGGTGTCGAGATAGTTAAGCAGATCCGTCTCTCCGAACCTGTAGCTCTTCTCTGCTATCCTCAGGGCTTCCTGAGCCTCTTTGAGAAGACCCTTCTCAAAGAGTTCCACCCTGTCGAGTGCCATGCGGTACTTTCTGTAGGATTCTGCGGTCTCTCTTGTAAGCTCTATTCTCGTCTTTCTCAGCTCCGCCTCGCTCATGACAACTTCTGCCTGTGCCTCCTCTATGGCACCCCTGTTTCTGTACCAGATGGGCACACTCAAGGATACGCCGAGTGTGGTTGCATCAACGCCCTCTTCCCTTTCCATGCCAGCACCAAGCCTTACATCTGGCACCACCGCTGCCTTCTCTTTAAGAAGGGTAAGCCTTGCCTGTTTCATCCTCTTTTCCTCTCTCTTTATCAAGGGATGTGTGGCAAGGACCTTTTCCACAAGCTCGTCCTTCTCATAGCTCTTTCGTTTTATGTGAAAGTCTCCCTTAAGTTCAAACCCATTGGGCAACCTGTTTCCAAGAAGTGCATTCAGAACCGTTCTGGCTATGTGCAGCATCTGGGTCGAAGTCTTGAGTTCCTTTTCTATCCTCATGGTCTCGACCTGTGCCCTTAAAAGTGAGAATAGGGTGTCTTCCCCTGCATTGACCCTCTTTCTAACCGTTGAAAGAAACTCTTCCATGACAGTCTTACTCTCTCTAAGAAGGCTGACCTCCTCTTTTACGAATAGTATCCTGTAGAAGGCACGCTTTATCTGCCACTTGAGCTCTCGCATGAGGGCTTCCTTCTCATACTCCACCACCCCGAGTGCCTCACGGGAAGATGCCTTTCTGTAAGCCCTCTTCTTGTACCACTCGAAGGGCTGCTCTATGGTAAGAGAATACCTGTAGTCGTCCGGATAGTCTGCGCTCTCGAGCGAGACTTCAGGATTCGGAAAAGCCGAGGCAGCAACTATACGAGCCTTGGCAGCCTTGAGCCTTGCCTCTATTATGGCAACCGATGGGTTCCATCGTTCTGCCATATCGAGGACATCTTCCAGTGTGTAAACCTTCTGCTCTGCCAAGGCCCTCGTAGACATCCCAGCAGAGACAAGGAGTATGGTAAGAAGAATCACCACGATTTGCCTTGTCATAAATACGCCCCCTTTACGAATATATGGTCTAAAAATAGAGTTATCTCTTCAATCCTGTAAAAGCTCACGAACTTCTGGACTGATAACCCGTCACTCATGAACTAACATTTCATAGAGTCGGGCTTATACGAGCCGTGGTGGTTTGGATATTCCTCTCGGTAGGAGACTTATGTGGTTCGTGTAAGAAGGTATGTTCTGGACGACCTCTGCAACGAGCTCAGCCTTCACCAGCGCAGGGTTGGGTAGAAAGTGGAAGTGACACGGACACTCGTGCATAACGGTTGAGCCGTACTCGGTGTGGTTTGTGGTATCGTCTATGGAAGTAGGCTCACCGGCATGTATAACGGCAAGGCTCTGCTCCAGATTGTCGCTGAAGGGTATGTCGTCTTTGTCTATACAGTTTACACCAGTGAGCTGAATGACGACGAGAGCCAAAAGAAAGATACCAGTTATCTTATGGTAGAGTTCCATAGTAGTTTCTTACGATACCAGCTATTGAGATGGCTGTCAACAGGATTTTTTTACCCCTCTCCGTGACGGTACTTTATCACCCTCACCTTCTCCATTGTTATAAGCCCTTCTTTGACCACCTC
>DRQE01000036.1 GCA_011371515.1 Deltaproteobacteria bacterium | reverse complement strand
GGCTTCAGGAGATAACTGCCTTCTGCCTTACGAAGGCATCTGAGATAAAGGTCTACAACACCATATGTAACGCCACATTCATAAGACAGAAAGAGAGTGTGGAGCTTTCAAAAACAGTGGATTGTATGATAGTCGTTGGTGGAAGAAACAGTGCAAACACAAAAAGGCTTGCTGAAATATGCTCGTCCATACAGCCAAAGACTTACCACATAGAGGTTGCTGGAGAGATAGAGCCCCAATGGTTCGAGGGAGTAAACAGGGTGGGCATAACCGCAGGGGCATCAACACCTGACTGGATAATAAAAGAGGTGGTCGAAAGGGTGAAAGAGATAGCAGAGATGACCGCTCGGGAAGTGGGGGTGTGAAGATTAAAAAATATTCACAATCTTTATTGAAGTCCTTGCCATGGTGTGGTATAGTAGATACCTGATGTGAAAAATAGTTTAAGGAGATTCCCTCTTTATGAACCACACAGAAGACAAGAGAGAGTCCAGCGAGAACCTCTTTCAGCACGAGCTGGAAGAGTTCTGCAAACAGAGTTTCAAAGAGCCTCAGGAGGGAGAACTCCTCAAGGGTAGAATTGTTAAGGTTACGGGGGATTCTGTTATAGTTGACATAGGCTACAAGTCAGAGGGTATAGTTCCGCTTGAGGAGTTTACCACCAGAAACGGCGAGCAGAACATCGAGATAGGCCAAGAGATATCTGTACTTCTCGAAAAATGGGAAGATGATCTTGGTTACATAGTGCTCTCCAAACGGAAGGCAGACCAGATAGAGGTATGGGACGATATAGTAAAACTCTACGAAGAGGGCAGGGATGTTGAGGGCACTATCATAAAGCGTGTGAAAGGCGGGTTCCATGTGGACATAAAGGGTATAGTGGCATTCCTTCCTTTCTCGCAGTTCGATCTTAAGCCTCCAAAGTCTCCTGACAGCCTTGTAAACCAGACCTTCAACTTCAGAATCATAAAGTACACCAAGAAGAAGAACAACATAAATGTGATAGTATCGAGGCGCGTAATACTTGAGGAAGAAAGAGAGCGTCTCCGCAGGGAGACCCTTGCAAAGATACACGAAGGGGCAGTGCTCGAAGGCACTGTCAAAAACATAACAGACTATGGTGCGTTCATAGACCTCGGTGGTGTAGATGGGCTGGTGCACCTTAGTGACCTTTCGTGGGGCAAGGTGAGACACCCTGGAGATGTGGTAAAACTTGGCGAGAGGATAAAGGTTAAGGTTCTAAAGTACGACCCTGAAAGCCAGAAGATATCTCTGGGACTCAAACAGACCAAGCCAGACCCGTGGCAGGCGGCAAAGGATAAGTATCCACCCGGCACGAAGATAAAGGGAAGGGTGACCAATATTACAGACTATGGTGCATTCGTTGAGGTCGAAGAGGGGCTCGAAGGGCTGGTGCACATAAGTGAGATGAGCTGGACCAAGATAAAGCACCCTTCGGAGAAGCTCAAGGTGGGACAGGAAGTAACCGTGATGGTGCTCCACATAGACCCACCCAACAAAAAACTTTCGCTGGGGCTCAAACAGGTGGAGCCAAACCCTTGGGAAGAACTTACGAAGAGATACGAGAAGGGTAGCCGCATAAAGGGAGTGGTCAAGAACATAACAGACTTCGGTGTGTTCGTGGGTGTTGAAGGTGGGGTGGATGGACTTATACACATATCAGACATATCATGGAAGAAGATAAAACATCCCTCCGAGGTCTTCACCCCCGGCCAAGAGATAGAGGCGGTCGTCCTCAACATAGATAAAGAGTCTAAACGCTTCTCCCTCAGCACCAAACTTCTTGAGAAAAATCCTTGGGAGCTTGTGGACGAAAGGTATAAGCCCGGCATGATAGTTGATGGCAGGGTAAGTGGCATTGCGGACTTCGGTGCCTTTGTTGAGATTGAAGAGGGGCTCGAAGGGCTGGTGCATATAAGCGAGCTCACGAGGGGCAAAAAGAAGGGGCTGCCTGTAGGTGTGGGTGACAGGGTCAGAGTGGAAATACTCAATGTGAATCCTGAAGAGAAGAAGATAGGGCTCAGTATAAGGGAAATCTTCGACAAAGAAGCAGATTCTGAGGCAGAATCAGACGATAAATGAAGACCCGTCATGTTATACGCAGTGTGCTGGTTTTCATCGGACTCATATTTGTCGCAATCGTAGTCCTCTCCATACTGTTTTCATTCTTTACAAAAGAAAGCGCCTTATCCTTCGGAGACAAGGTTGCAGTGGTTCCCATAAAGGGAGTCATCACAGACTCTGAAGAGATAAACCGCACACTCGCTGAATACGGCGAAAGAAATGACATAAAGGTGATAGTTGTGAGGATAGACTCTCCTGGTGGCGCAGTGGGACCTGCACAGGAGATATACCGTGAGATACGGCGCATACGCGAAGAGAACAAAAAGACGGTGGTTGCCTCGATGGGTTCTGTTGCTGCCTCTGGTGGATACTACATAGCGGTGGCTGCGGACAGGATAGTTGCAAACCCCGGAACTATCACAGGAAGTATAGGTGTGATAGTGGAGTTCGTCAATCTCGAAAAACTCTTTGAAAAGATAGGCATAAAGGGGTATGTTGTAAAGAGCGGAAAGTTCAAGGACGTGGGCTCGCCCGTAAGAGAGATGAGCAAGGAAGAGAAAAGGCTTCTACAGGATGTGGTGGACAACATACACAGCCAGTTCGTGGAAGCCGTGGCAGAGGGAAGGGGGCTCAAAGTAGAGGATGTGCAGAAGATAGCCGATGGAAGGATATTCTCGGGGCTTAAGGCAAAAGAGCTGGGCCTCGTAGATAACCTCGGCAACCTTGGCGATGCCATACGCATAGGCGCAGAACTTGCGGGCATAAAGGGAAAACCCTCTGTCATATACCCTGAAAAGAAGCTCAACCTCTGGAAGCTCATCATGGGTGAGGAGGCGGGCTCTTTGATGAGTGAGCTTCTGTGGGGAACGAGAATAATGTATCTTATGCCAGACCTAACAAGATAAGGAGGTATTAGCCCATGACAAAAAGCGAACTTATAGAAGCGATAGCAGAGAAGACACAGAACTTCACAAAGAAGGACATCGAGATTATAGTATCCACCGTATTCCAGACCATAGCAGAGAGCCTTGCCAGAGGTGAGAAGATAGAGATAAGAGGGTTCGGCAGCTTCAGGGTTAAACAGAGGGGAGCAAGACAGGGTAGAAACCCAAAGTCCGGTGAGAGCATATTCGTGGAACCAAAGGTGGTTCCCTTCTTCAGGGTTGGAAAGGAACTGAGAGAAAGACTGAACAGAAAGGGGTAGTGCGCAGGAACACTATGGAAAGACTGTGGGCTCCATGGAGACTTGAGTATGTAAAGAGCGCGGATGAAAGGAACAAGGAGGAGTGCATCTTCTGCGTTGCCAAGGAGGCTGACAGAAACTCGCTTCTCATACACAGAGGAGAACACACTGTTACAATGCTCAACAAATACCCTTACAACAACGGGCATCTGATGGTGGCTCCTATAAGGCATCTGGCAGAACTCGAAGGGCTTACAGAGGAGGAAACCCTTGAGATACAGAAACTTACAACCCATGCGGTAAAGGTGCTCAAGAAACTCTTCAACCCTGATGGGTTCAACATAGGCCTTAACATTGGAAGAAGCGCTGGGGCAGGCATAGTGGGACACCTGCACTGGCATGTGGTGCCCCGCTGGAACGGAGATACAAACTTCATGCCCGTGCTGGCAGATGTAAAGATTATACCCGAGCATCTTTCCCAGACCCTTTCAACCCTTCGTCCACACTTTGAAAAGATAGAATAGAGCCTTTGGTACAGGACACTTAAGAGGAGAAAGAGAAGATGTCTGTAGAGGCATATGTATTTGTAGAATGTGAACATGGCAAGTCCACAAAAGTTGCCGAGACGATAACAAAGATAGGTGGCGTAAAGTCTGCAAAGACAGTTACAGGACCCTATGATGTTATCGTGCTCGTTGAGGCATCGAGCTTCAGGGTGCTTGCAGATGTGGTTATGAAGAAGATTCAGGCAATCGAAGGTGTGAAACGCACCCTTACCAACATCGTTGTAGAGTAAAGCCCATGATGCGCAGGAGGCAGCGGAGTTGAAAAACAGGGGATGGCTCCTTTTTCCTATAGTCCCCCTGCTTGTGGTCCTTTCCCTGCTATTAGACCCCCTTATAAATAGCCCAGATACTCCACTAAAAAGGTTTGCCGAGCTTGTGGGAATCCTTGGAGAAGGCTGGCTGAACCTTGCAGTGGCGGTTCTGCTCTACGGGCTGGGCTATGTGAAAAGGGATGCAGGGCTCAAGGAGTGTGGCAGGAAGGGAGTGTTTGCCCTCATAGTGGCAGGTGTGGGGGTGCAGCTTATGAAACTTGCCTTCCAGAGGCCAAGGCCACACTTTCAGGACACCCCAGTTACAGAGCTTCTGCTGGATCCATTCCTGTTCGATACCACCGCAAGGTTTGCCTCTTTTCCTTCGGGGCATGCCACCACGGTCTTTGCCCTCGCCTATGTGGTGGCAAGGTTTTATCCTTCACTGCGCTATCTGGCGTTTGGCATTGCAACGGTTGTGGGCATTTCACGGGTAATAGAGGGTGCCCACTATCCGAGCGATGTGGTTGCAGGCGCCATACTGGGTATCACTGCTGCATGGCTTGTCTGTGAAGGCTGGAAGAGTAAAGAAAGGCTTGCCACGGCGGGCGTGCTCTTTCTGGCAATATTTGTATCCTTCTTCAAGCTCGGCGGGCTCCTGCTTTTCGACTTCGACGAGACAGTCTTTGCCGAAGCAACGCGAGAGATGCTCCTTACAGGAGACATCATAACCCCTTACTACAACTTTGAGCCCCGTTACGATAAACCCATACTCATCTACTACCTCATGGGGCTTAGCTTTCTTATTGGTGGCATAACGGAGTTTGCAGCAAGGGCGCCATCAGCCGTCTTTGGGGTGGCACTTGTAATGATGCTCTTTTTCTTCATCCGCAGGGTGAGGGGGCTTAAACAGGCTGTCTTCAGTGCCTGTGCGCTTGCAGTATCTCTGGAGTTTTTCGTCTACAGCCACTCTGCGGTAACCGATATGACCCTTGCCTTCTTTATAACCGCCT
>DRQE01000035.1 GCA_011371515.1 Deltaproteobacteria bacterium | reverse complement strand
TCTCTCTTGAGGCACTCAGAAGATACTACGACACAGATGTGGTCCTAAGGGTTGCCTCTTACGGGCTCGATTCCATAAGGATAGGCGATAAGGAGATACCCCTTGAGAGTGATGGTTCTCTGGGGCTTAACTTCTATGGAAGAGGGGGCACCTTTCGTACCTATTCGGCAGTGGACATAATAAAGGGCAGGACGGAGCCAGAGGAGTTTGCAGGCCGGCTTGTGTTTGTTGGTGCAACAGAGCTCGGTATATACGACATGAGACCCACCCCTGTGGATGCAATATATCCGGGGGTCGAGGTCCACGCAACGGTAAGCGCCGATGTAATGGAGCAGAACTTCCTTAAAGATAGTCTCTCTACAGGGCTTATGGGTGCAGCCCTTATCGTGGCACTGCCCTTTGCAATGGCATTCGTTCTGATGGGAATTGGCAACAGATACGCAGGGCTTGGAATATTCGCAGCACTTCTCGTTCTTACCGTAGTTTTCGAGGTGCTTCTTTTCACCCGCCACAGTATACTCTTAAGCCCCCTTTATCCACTGCTTTCTCTTTCACTCGGATATGCCGGTATGGAGGCGTACAGAAACATGGTGGTGGAAAGAAAGAGCAGGTTCTACAGGAAGGCATTCTCCACCTATGTGCCACCACAGGTGGTGGAAGAAATCATCCGTGAGCCAGAACGCCTTAGCCTTGGTGGAGAGAAGCGCCAGATAACCGTGCTTTTTGCGGACATAAGGGGGTTTACAAGGCTTGCAGAATCCATGGAGCCAGAAAGGCTCGTAACACTTCTTCATGAGTATCTTACGCCCCTTACGGAGATAGTCTTTCGAGAGAAAGGCACCCTTGATAAATACATAGGCGATGCGATAATGGCAATATTTAATGCCCCCCACAGGCTCGATGACCATCCCCAGAGGGCATGCCGTGTTGCACTTGAGATGACAAGAACTCTTAAAGAACTCGGCAGGAGTCTTGTAAAGAAGGGGTATCCAGAGCTCCGTATGGGTATAGGGATAAACACCGGTGAGGCGGTGGTGGGTAACATGGGCACAGAGCTGCGCTTCGATTACACCGCCATAGGAGACACGGTGAACCTTGCCTCAAGGCTTGAAGGCATGAATCGTGTATACGGCACCGAGATTATAACAGGTGAGAGGACATTCGAGCTTGCAGGAAAGGAGTTTCTCTTCAGAGAGCTCGATTTCGTAAAGGTCAAGGGTAAGGAAAGACCCGTAAGGATATACGAGCTTCTGGGCACAAGAGAGGAGTCCCTTAAAGATGGGCTTGTCGTGCCCTTTGAGGATGCGTTAAGACTCTACAGGCTATCCCGCTTCGGTGAGGCAAAGGAGGGATTTCAGAAGATACTGGAAAGGTTTCCCCATGATGGACCCACGCTTCTATATGTGAAAAGGTGTGAGGAGTTCATAAAAAGCCCACCCCCGGAGGGCTGGGACGGTGTCTACAGGGTAAGGGAGAAGTGAGGAATATACTTATTACAGGAAGACCCCGTGTGGGAAAGTCCACACTCATAAAGCGCGTTGTGGAAGGGCTTAAAGAGAGGGGATATACCGCCCTTGGAGGGTTCTACACCCTTGAGATAAGGGAAGGTGGCGAAAGAAAGGGCTTTGAGATACACACCCTTGACGGAAGAAAGGGGATACTTGCCCATGTGGATATAGAAAGCCCTGTAAGGCTTGGTAAGTACGGCATAGACCTCGAAGAGTTCGAGCACATCGCCATTCCATGCCTTGAGGATGCCATAAAAAAGGGGTTTACGATCGTCATAGACGAGATAGGCTACATGGAGCTTAAGTCCAGAAGATTCAGAGAGCTGGTTCTTGAGGCGATGGATTCACCTTCCACGGTGGTTGCAACTGTTACACGCTCGAAGCTCGGCTTTACGGAAAGGCTCAAAAGCCGCCCCGATGTTACTCTCGTAACGGTAAGGGTAGACAACAGAGACAGCCTTCCTCCCCTTGTCATCGGTATGGTTCTTGATGCCAAGGGGTAGCCTATTCAGGCCCCACCGTGGATATTACATATCTTTTGAGGTCTATATATCGTTTTGCTGCCCTCTGTATGTCATCTTCGGTTATGGACTCTATGATTTCAGGGTATCTTTTGAAGTGGTCATAGCCAAGGCTTAAAAGCTCATTCAATGCCATATCCGAAGCTTGGCTCTTTACACCCTGAAGGCCCATCTCGTATCTGCCAACGAGGGCTCTTTTTGCCCTCTCGAGTTCTTCCGCGGTGAGCCCATATTTTCTGAGTTTCTTGAGCTCTCTGAGTATGGACTTTATTGCCTTCTTCTTCTTTTCAGGGGCACAGCCTATGTATACACCGAACATGCCTGTGTCCACCCCTGCCCTTATGAAGGCACTTACCGAGTAGGCAAGGCTCTGTTTGTCTCTGAGCTCAACGAAGAGCCTGCCACCCTGTGAGCCAAGTGCCTCTGCTATGATTTCCATGGCATAGCGGTCTCTGTCCTTAAGTGAGGGACCAACAAACCCTATGCCTATGTGGGTCTGCTCTTTCTGTTTTACCTCACCCGTGGAGATTCTTCCCTTCGGTTTCTTCACGACCCCGTGTTCAGGCGGCTCTACTGCCTTTCTTTTGAACCCTGAGAAGGAAGCTCTTATCTTCTCTACAACATGTTCTGAGTCCACGTCACCCACGACACTCAGTATCATGCGCTGGGGCACGAAGATCTTTCTGTATTGAGCCACTATGTCAGACCTCTTGAATGTAGAGACCGTCGTATACTCACCCAGTATGGGCATACCATAGGGGTGTTTCTTGAAGAGCTCCCTGTAAAGGAGCTTGAATGTGTAGCCGGGCAGATAGTCCTCTTCCCGTTCTATACTTGCAAGGATGTCCCTTCTGAGTTTCTCTATCTCCTCTTCGGGGAAGGTGGGGTTAAGTATCACATCTGAGAATACCTCAAGCCCTTCATCGAAGAATCGGGATAGAAACACCGCACTCACACCTGTTGAGTTTCTGCCTGAAAACCCGCTGAGAGAGCCTGCCATGTTCTCTATCTTTCGTGCTATCTCAACCCGTGTCATATCCTTTGTGCCCCTTGTGAGCATATGGGCAACGAAGTTACTCAGCCCGTTTGTCTTCTTCGTTTCGAAAAGAAGCCCACCGGGGAAGACCGCATAAAGAGCCACCGTGGGGTTGGAGTGGTCTTCCTTCACTATAAGGGTTATGCCATTTTCAAGCTCAACCTTTTTTATATCTTCAGCGGGCTGTTCTGCCAGTGTGTCGGCGTTTTTTATGGTGAAGGACGAAAGTATGGTGGATGATATGAGTTTTTCGTCTATCGGGGTCTCTGCCCTGCTTGGTAGCAGCAATGCCACTGTGAGGTTTTCTGGCTTGAAATACCTTGCCACAGCCCGTCTTATCTCCTTCTGGGTTACTGCCCTTATCCGCTCAAGGTAGTTTCTCTCAAACTCTATACTGCCCGAGACTGTCTGGTAGTAGCCGAGCTGGCGGGCTCTGCCCTGCATGGTCTCTCGTGCGTAGACGAAGTCACTCTCTATGGCCAGCTTCACCCTTTCGAGCTCTTCTGCTGTCACACCCTCTTGGAGCAGGCTTTCAATCTCTGCGGTTATCTCTTTCAGGGCTTCTTCCACACGCTCTGCATCGAGGGTTGCGGTTATAAGAAAGAGTCCACCATCCCTTGGGGTCATGGCATAGGCAGATATGGTGTGGACGATGTCTTTCTCAAGTTTTAGCCTCTTGTATAGCCTCGATGTCACACCACCTGCAAGTATGCCCGAGAGCACATCCAGCGGGTAGCTATCCTCATGCGTTACAGGTGGAATGTGGAATGCCATTGCAAGGCGTGTCTGTTTTATGTCCCGTTTTATGATGGTAACCCTGAGTGAGTCCTGCGGTGGTTCCTCGGGCCTTACCCTTTCTGGTGGAGGTGAGCCAGTAAAGTCTTTGAAGTATTCCCTTATGTTTCTCAAAGCCTCCTCTGTGTCCACATCACCAACCACCACGAGGGTCATGTTGGAGGGCACATACCACTTTTTGAAAAATCTGAGCATGTCGTCCCTTGTAAGGGAGCTTACCGTATCTCTGTATCCTATGACAGGCCTTCTGTAGGGATGCACCGTGTATGCCTTCTCGAAGATCGTCTTGTAGAGTTTTCTTCCGGGGTCATCCTCGCCCATGCGGAGCTCTTCGAGGACTACCTCAAGCTCTTTTTTGAGTTCCTTTGGGTCGAATGTTGAGTGCTGTATGGCATCGCTTATTATGTCGAGCCCTTTGTGGAAGTATCGGCTTGCAACGGCAAGGTGATACACGGTGTAGTCGAAAGATGTGAATGCGTTTATGTAGCCTCCTGCGGCTTCTACCTCACGGGCTATCTGGCCTATGCCCCGCTTTTCTGTGCCCTTAAAGAGCATGTGCTCGAACACATGGGCTATGCCAGCCTCGTGGGGTTCCTCGTCTGCACTGCCTGTTTTCACCCACATCTGTATGGCAACCACCGGGGAGGTATGGTTCTCATCTATTATAACGCTCAGTCCATTGGGTAGAGTGGTGGTTGTTATACGGGCACATAGATTATTTGCAGATAAGGGGATGAAAAACAGCAGAAAAAGTGCTATTATATAAAAGTTTACTCTTTTAACCATGGTCTTACCGCCTTTTTTACACATAAGGATATACTATATATGAGCTTTTTTCAACAGAAAGGAGGAAGCCGTGAAGACCAGAGCCCTCGTTGTAGTGGATTTTCAGAATGATTTCTGTCCCGGTGGTGCTCTGCCTGTGCCAGAGGGAGACGAGATAGCGGATACCCTGAACAGCTATATAGAAAGATTCACCGAAAAAGGGCTTCCTGTCTTTGCCTCAAAGGACTGGCATCCAGCTCAGACAAGCCACTTCAAGGAATACGGCGGTATATGGCCGCCCCACTGTGTTATGGGCACAAAGGGGGCAGAGTTTCATCCTGCGCTCAGGCTTCCAGAGGATGCAATAATACTTCTTAAAGGCGACAGAGAAGATGAGGACGCCTATTCTGTGTTTCAGGCACACACAGAGGACGGAAGACCCTTCAAAAAGGTGCTTGAGGATATGTCCATAGAACACCTCTATGTGGGCGGGCTTGCAACAGACTACTGTGTTAAGGCAACCGTGCTGGATGCACTTAAAGAGGGCTTCAGGGTTACTCTTCTACTCGATGCAATAAAGGGGGTGGATGTGGAAGAGGGAGACTCTGAAAGAGCCATAGAAGAGATGAGACAGAACGGGGCAGAGACCATCACAATAGATGGACTTGTCCTTTAAAATGGCGGTCTTACCCAAACTTCTTGACTTTTAATATATATTTGAGTATTCATAAATGAGTCGAAAAAAGATGAGATTTGGCAGACTCACACTTGGCGTTAAGCCCAGAATAGCCGCTGTAATAACAGGTGGGCTTTCTTCATCCCTTCTGAGAAAGGCAAAAAGAGATGGGGCAGACCTTCTGGAGTTGAGGGTGGATACCTTCAGAAGACTTGCTCTGGAGGGCTTAAAGAAGGATGTCGTGCAAGCCCGTGCTACGGGGCTGCCACTTCTTTTAACGGTAAGGAGTGCCACAGAGGGCGGCAGCAAGGGGCTTGACGATCAGAGAAGGCTTCTACTTTACAGGGAGCTAACCCCTCTTGTGGATGCCGTGGATGTGGAGCTTGCATCCACCATAGCGAGGGATGTTGTAGGGGTTGCAAAAAAGAAGGGAAAGAAGGTGGTCCTTTCCTACCACGACTTTGGCTCCACCCCTGATGATAGAAGGCTCCGCTCCCTTGTGGGCAGGGCAAGAAGGCTTGGGGCAGATGTGGTCAAGATTGCCACCACTGTGAAGGATAGAGAGGACCTTAAGAGACTTACGGCACTTCTTTTGAAGGAAGAGGGGCTCATAGTGATAGGCATGGGCAAAAGGGGGCTTGTCTCGAGGGTCTTTTTTCCCTATCTGGGCTCACTTCTGACATATGCCACCGTGTCAGCCAAGACAGCCCCGGGACAACCAGAGGTTAAGGAGCTTAGAAGGCTCTTTTCAGCGTTATAAAAAAATAAAAAATCTGGAGGTATTGCAATGGCTGTAAGGGTTGCTATAAATGGTTTCGGACGCATCGGTCGTAATGTTCTGAGGAGGTCTATAGAGGATAGCCAGTTCGAGTTCGTAGCCATAAACGACATTACCTCACCGAAGATACTGGCACATCTTCTGAAGTACGATTCCATATATGGAAGGTTTCCCGGAACCGTTGAGGCAGGTGAGGACTCCATCACGGTAAATGGAAAAGAGATAAAGATACTCTCTGTGCGCGAGCCCTCGGAACTGCCATGGAAGGAGCTTGGTGTTGATGTGGTGCTTGAGTGTACAGGGCTTTTTACCGCAAGGGAGAAGGCGGCAGGACACATAAGCGCAGGTGCAAAGAAGGTAATAATATCGGCACCTGCAAAGGGCGAGGATGTAACCCTTTGTATGGGGGTGAACCACAAAGACTATGACCCGCAGAAACACAACATAATATCCAACGCATCCTGCACGACCAACTGTCTTGCCCCTGTGGCAAAGGTGCTGCAAGAGAACTTCGGCATAAAGAAAGGACTTATGACCACCATACATGCCTACACCAATGACCAGCGTATACTTGACCTTCCCCACAAGGATTTAAGAAGAGCAAGGGCAGCAGCCCTCTCCATGATACCCACCACAACAGGGGCTGCAAGGGCGGTCTCTCTCGTGCTGCCAGAGCTCAAAGGCAGGCTCGATGGAATGGCAGTAAGGGTGCCAGTGGCAACGGTATCTCTCGTTGACCTTACGGCAGAGCTTGAAAAGGAGGTAACAGCCGAAGACATAAATGCCGCCATGAAGGCTGCAGCAGAAGGAGAGCTTAAAGGCATCCTTGAGTACTGTGAGGAAGAGTGTGTCTCCGTTGACTTCAAGGCAAACCCCCACTCTTCGATATTCGATGCACCTTCCACAAAGGTGATAGAGGGAAATCTCGTTAAGGTTCTTGCGTGGTATGATAACGAGTGGGGTTTCTCCTGCAGGATGAGAGACCTGCTCCTTTACATTATAGAGAAGGGTATATAAAAAGCCTTTCCTTAGGAGGTGTATCTTGGTAGTAGAAGAGCTTACCTATATAGACGACCTTGACATAAAACACAAACGGGTCTTCATAAGGGTAGACTTCAATGTGCCCATGGATGACAAGGGCAACATAACAGACGACACGAGGATAAGAAGTGTGCTTCCCACCATAAACTATGCACTCGATGAGGGGGCAAAGATAATACTTGCCTCTCACCTTGGCAGACCGGGGGGCAAAAGGGTGCCAAGTTTGAGCCTTGCGCCCGTTGCAAAGAGACTTTCGAGGCTTCTCGAAAAGGAGGTGAAACTTGCACCTGACTGCATAGGCCCTGAGGTTGAGAAGATGGTGGCAGAGATGAAGCCGGGCGATATAATACTGCTCGAAAACTTAAGGTTCCATCCTGAAGAAGAGGCAAACGACGACGAGTTCGGTAAGAAACTGGCAAGTCTTGCAGATGTCTACATAAACGATGCCTTTGCAACAGCCCACAGGGCACATGCCTCGAATGTGGCTATAACCAAGTATGTGGATGTGGTTGGTGCGGGGTTTTTGATGAAAAAGGAGCTTGCCTACTTCTCCAAAGCCTTCGAGAACCCTGTAAGACCCTTTGTGGCAATAATAGGCGGAAAGAAGGTATCAGATAAGGTGGGTGTCCTGATAAACCTGTGTGACAAGGCAGACAAACTCATAATAGGTGGTGGCATGGCACTTACCTTCTTCAAGGCACTTGGTTACGAGGTGGGTAATTCCTTCGTCGAGGACAGTGCCCTGCCAAAGGCAAGAGAGGTCATAGAGAAGGCAAGAAAGCGTAATATAAAGTTGTTTCTTCCTGTGGACTTCGTTGTGGCAGACAGGTTCAGCCCCTCTGCAGAGACGAAGGTCGTAACCTATCAGGAGATACCCAAGGACTGGATGGCACTCGATATAGGGCCCGCAACGGTAACCCTCTTCAGCGAGGCACTTCAGAATGCAAAGACCATTATATGGAACGGTCCCATGGGTGTGTACGAGATGGATGCCTTCAGCCGTGGAACATTCGCCATGGTAACGAGTGTGGCGAACACCTATGCCATGACCATAGTGGGTGGTGGAGATACGGATGTCGCCATACACAGGGCAGGAGAGTTTGCAAAGATGAGCTACATATCCACAGGTGGTGGAGCCTTTCTTGACCTTCTCAAAGGCAACGAACTTCCGGGGATAGTGTGTCTTAAGAAAAAGTCAAAGGCAAAACAGAACTTGGAAAGACAGAGGAGCCTTTAACATGCATAAGCCATTTATAGCAGGCAATTGGAAGATGCACACAACCATAGGGGAAGGTGTGGAGCTGGTGATAAAACTGCGCGAGCTTCTGCGTGGTATAGAGGATGTGGAAGTTGTCATCGCCCCACCGTTCACATCCATATATCATCTGCACTTTCTCGTGGCAGACAGCCCCATAAAACTTGCGGCACAGGATGTGTTCTGGGAAGAGAGCGGAGCCTACACAGGGGAGATTTCGGCAAAGATGCTCAAGGATGTGGGCTGTGAGTATGCAATAGTGGGACACTCTGAAAGAAGAAGATACTTCAAAGAGACTGATCAGGATGTGAACAGAAAGATAATGGCCCTTCTGAAAGAGGGCTTAAAGCCCATCGTATGTGTCGGCGAGACCCTTGAGGAAAGAGAAGAGGGTAAGACCATAAGGGTTGTAAGGGGGCAGATAAAAGGTGCTCTCAGAGGGCTGGGCCCCGGTGGTATAAAGGATGTGGTTATAGCCTACGAGCCTGTGTGGGCAATAGGAACGGGCAGAAACGCCACCCCTGAACAGGCAGAAGAGGTGCACAACTCGATAAGAGAACTCCTTTACGACCAGTTCGGCATGGATGCCGCTCAGGATGTAAGGATAATATACGGCGGAAGTGTGAAGCCAGATAACATAGATTCCCTTATGGCTCAGCCCAACATAGATGGCGCCCTCGTGGGC
>DRQE01000034.1 GCA_011371515.1 Deltaproteobacteria bacterium | reverse complement strand
CCACAACGCCCTTGGAATGGAACTATACCTGCGGATAGCCCCTGAACTATACCTTAAAAGGCTCGTTGTGGGTGGCTTCGAGAGGGTCTTCGAGATAAACCGCAACTTCCGAAACGAGGGCATATCAACCCAGCACAACCCGGAGTTCACCATGCTCGAGTTCTACCAAGCCTATGCCACATACGAAGACCTGATGGAGCTTACAGAAAAGATGCTCCTTTTCATACTCGAACGGCTCGGTATGGGGCTTAAGGTGGAGTATCAGGGAAAAACCATTGACTTCACCCCACCTTGGGAGCGGATAACACTTAAAGAGGCCATAACAAAATACGGAGGGGTGGAAAAAGAGGTTCTCGAGGATGAAAAAAGGGCCTTCGAGTTTCTGAAGGGGCTTGACCCAAAGGCAAAAGAGGATATGTCCCACGGCAAGGTGCTTGCAGAGATATTCGAGAAGACAGCAGAAGACAAACTCGTAAACCCCACATTTGTAACCCACTATCCTGTGGAGGTCTCCCCACTTGCAAGGCGAAACCCACAGGATTGCTCGGTTGTCGACAGATTCGAGCTTATAATAGACGGCAAGGAGATAGCCAATGCCTTCAGCGAGCTCAACGACCCGATAGACCAGAAAGAACGATTCCTCAAACAGGTGGAAGAACGCAAACACGGCGATGAGGAGGCACACCGTTATGACGAGGACTTCGTAAGAGCCCTTGAATACGGCATGCCACCAACAGCAGGTGAAGGCATAGGCATAGACAGGCTGGTTATGATTCTTACAGATTCACCGTCGATAAGGGATGTAATACTCTTCCCGCTTTTGAAGGAAAAGACAGAAAGGTAGACCAGAAGAACCCTTTTTCTCCCCTTTGTTTGATATGTCCTACGAATTCTTTATAGGGCTCAGATACTTAAGGTCAAAACGGCAGCCCACCTTTGTGTCGGTCATAACCTTTATATCCATACTTGGCATTACCGTGGGTGTTATGGCTCTTATAATAGTGCTCTCCGTTATGTCGGGGTTCGAGAAGGATATAAGGGATAAGATTCTCGGCATAAATGCCCATATCGTGGTGCTCAAGTATGGGAATATAACGGAATATCGGGAACTTACAGAAAAGCTCAAAGATGTGGAAGAGGTGCGTGCCACCACACCATTCATATACAGACAGGCGATGCTGTCAACCCCTTATGGTGCGGCAGGTGTGGTGATAAGGGGGATAGAGCTGGAAAGTTTCGAACAGGTAACCGAGCTTTCTAAGAAGATGACCCAAGGAGGGCTTGAAGGGCTTAAAGAAGGTTTCAAAGAGGCAGCCCAGAAAGGGGAACTGCCGGGCATCGTTATAGGTGGTGAGCTTGCCAAGACCCTTGGTCTGTGGGTGGGAGATAAGGTCAACCTCATAACCGTGCTCGAAGATGAGGGCATAGTGGCAGGAACCCCGAGGATAGCAAAGTTTAAGGTGGTGGGCATATTCGATGTGGGTATGTATGACTACGATTCAGGGCTTGCCTTCATATCGTTGAAGAATGCTCAAAGGCTTTTTCGCATGGGAGATAGCGTTACGGGCATAGAGGTAAAGATAGAGGACATATACAGGGCTGATGTGGTAAAAGACCGCATAACAGAAGCCATCGGCAAGGGCTACAAGCCTGTAACATGGATGGAGATGAACCGCAACCTCTTTTCTGCCCTGAGGCTCGAGAAGACCGCCATGTTCATAATCCTTACCCTTATAATACTCGTTGCAGCACTCAACATAATAAGCACCCTCATAATGGTTGTGATGGAGAAGGGCAAGGAGATAGCCATTCTTAAGAGCATGGGGGCAACATCGAGTGGAATAATGCGCATATTTATGATACAAGGAACTGTTATAGGTATGGTGGGCACCTTTCTGGGCACGGTGCTGGGGGTGGTGTGTGCCCTGAACCTTGAGCCCATAGTTGCCTCCATAGAGAGGCTCTTTGACTTCAAGCTCCTTCCACCCAGTGTGTATTACATAGACAGGCTTCCCTCCGAGGTGGAGCCTTCGGTGGTTGCGGTTATAGTTGTGGTATCCCTTTTGATAAGTTTTCTTGCCACCCTGTATCCATCATGGAAGGCTTCGAGGTTCGATCCTGTGGAAGGACTGCGCTATGAGTAACAGAAGGAAGGGGTAGCCGCTAAAACTATGGAGCTTATAAGGACCGAGGCACTATACAAGAGCTACTCAAAGGGAGACATAACGGTAGAGGTACTGAAGGGTATAGATGTGAGCATACAGCGTGGTGAGACCGTTGCCATACTCGGTGCATCAGGAGTGGGAAAGTCCACCTTTCTGAACATCCTCGGTGCACTCGACAGACCCACCTCCGGACAGGTATATTATAGAGATGAGCCCCTTTTTACCATGGGCGAGCGGAATCTGGCAGAGTTCAGAAACCGCAAAATAGGGTTTGTCTTTCAGTTTCATCATCTTCTGCCGGAGTTCTCAGCCCTCGAGAATGTGATGCTCCCTGCCCTCATAGGTGGAGTGAGCTTCGATGAGGCAAGAGGGCGGGCGGAAAGGCTCCTTAAAGAAGTGGGCCTTGAAAAAAGGCTTACACATCGTCCCGGTGAGCTATCGGGTGGAGAGCAGCAGAGGGTCTCCCTTGTGCGTGCCCTTGTGCAGACCCCCGAGGTAATACTTGCAGATGAGCCCACGGGTAATCTGGACTCTAAAACAGGCATGGAGGTTATAGAACTTCTGCTTGGATTCAATAGAGAAAAAAACATAACCATCGTGATCGTTACACATAACGAAAAGATAGCATCCCTCATGTCTCGAAGACTTGAGATGGTGGATGGAAAGATAATCAATGCGTAAAAAGGAGGCTTGCAGAGAGGTCTTGAAGAGAATAAAAGGCGTTCTGCTTCTCGTAATAACGGTATTAACCCTTTCGATACCTCACATGGCAGGGGCAAAGGATGTGGGGGTTGTGCTCATACCCTTCGATGTGTACTCAGAAAAAGACATATCAGCCCTGAGAAAAGAGGTCATGGAAGCCCTTGCCGAAGGGCTTGAGAAAGAGGGAATAAAAATAAAGGGTATAGAGGCTGTAAAGGAACTCTTTCTCAAGGCAAGACTCAAGAAACTCTCGGACAAACAGGCAATAGAGCTTGCAAGGGCTGAAGGAGCAGAGTTTGTCATAAAAGGAGCCATAACACTTATAGAAGAGAAGTTCTCCATCGACTGGTTCGTGCTCGACGCAAAAGAGGGCAGGTTCGTGGCGTTCTATCACAAAAAGGCAGACTCTGAAGAGGCACTCCTTGAGGGCATCGAAAAGAGCATACCGGAGCTCAAAGAGAGGCTTAAGGTTGCGCTACAGAGGATACCGGTGGAAAAAAGCGGTATCATAACCAGAATAACCGTCGAGGGTAACCGCAGGATAGATGACGAGGCAATCCTCCGAAGGGTCTCCACGAAGGTGGGTGAAGAGTTCTCACAGGACAGAATAAAAGATGACATACACGCCATATACGGCATGGGATACTTCGATGACATAATGGTGGACCTTTCAGACTACGAGGGCGGCAAGCAGCTTACATTCATAGTAAAGGAAAAGCCCCTCATAAGGTCTATAGAATTTCGTGGCAACAAAAACATAAAGGAAGAACGCCTGCGAGAGACCATAACGCTGAAGGAAAACACCATTCTCGACCACATGCTTATAAAAGAGAATGTGCAGATAATAAAGGCACTGTATAGTCAGGATGGCTACTACCTTGCAGAGGTGAAAGAAGAGATTACAGGAGACGATGTGGGTGTAAAGGTAATATTCAACATAAACGAGGGAGATCAGGTAAAGGTTAAAAGAATAACCATAATAGGAAACAGGGTCTTCAGCGACAGGAAGATAAAGAAACTCATGACAACGAAAGAAAAGGGGCTGTTCTCCTTTATAACGGGCTCTGGCACATTCAATGAATATGTGTTTGAGGACGACCTGTCCAATATAATAAAATACTATCTGGACCGCGGATACATAAAGGCAGAAATAAAAGATTACAGGGTGCTGCTGAGTGAAGACAAAAGATGGTTCTACATAACCATAGCAATAGACGAGGGTGCACAGTACAGAGTGGGCAAGATAGATGTATCTGGTGATATAATATTCCCGAAAGAAGAAATCCTCGAGAAGTTCAAGCTCTCATCAGGGGATGTGTTCAGCAGGAAGAAGATGCGCAAGACCATATCGGCACTTACCACCATGTACGGCGACCGCGGCTATGCAAATGCAGAGTTCGACCCTGTAACGAATGTAGACGAGGAGAAAAAGACCGTTGACATAAACATGAAGATTTCCATGAATGTGCCTGTCTATGTGGAAAGGATAGAGATTAGCGGAAACACGAGAACCCGTGATAAGGTCATAAGAAGGGAGCTTGAGTTTTCAGAGGGCGACCTCTACTCTGCCTCTGCTCTGAGGATGAGCAGAAACAACTTGAGAAGACTCGGCTACTTTGAGGAAGTAAGAATAGAGAAGAGCGAGGGCAGTGCACCTGACAAGGTCAAGATACACATAAAGGTCAAGGAAAGGCCCACGGGTATGATAACCTTCGGTATGGGCTACAGCAGTGTGGACAAGATCGTCGCCATGGCTTCAATATCGCAGTCAAACTTCATGGGCACGGGCATAAAGCTCAACCTTTCGGGCAATGTTAGTGCAACGAGCAGCCGTTATATGATAAGCTTTACAGAGCCATGGCTCTTTGACAAACCCTACATGGGAGGCTTTGACCTATACAACACCTACAGGGATTATCCAGACTTCTCCATGGAGAAAAACGGCGGTCTTCTCAGGTTTGGCTTTCCCATACACAAAAGAATAACCATGGGGTACCTTACCTACAGATACGAGAGCGTTGAGATTGCCAATGTTGGAGCCACAACGAGCACACTCATAAAAGAGCAGGAGGGCACGAGCACCGTAAGCAGCATCAGGGCAAGCGTAAGGCACGACAGCCGTGACGACTTCTTCTTCCCCACGGAGGGAACGGTGGCAACAGCCTCCATGGAGGTGGCGGGAGGCATCATAGGGGGCAACACGAATTACGCAAAGTACGAGGCAAGCGCTGGACGATACTTCCCCATGCCCAAGGAGACCACACTGCTGACAAGATTAACACTTGGCTATGTGCACAGTTTTGGCGGAAAGAAAGTGCCCGTGTACGAAAGGTACTTCCTTGGTGGCATGAACTCCATAAGAGGCTTTGACACCCGTAGCATAGGCCCCAAGGACCGTACCACAGGAGAGGTCATAGGTGGAAAGAGCATGCTCATACTCAACACAGAGTTCCTCTTCCCCATATTCCCCGAGAACCACTTCATGGGGGTCGTCTTCTTCGATGCCGGAAATTCCTATGAAGGACCAATCGATCCCTCCACACTCAAGACCAGCATAGGAACGGGTGTTAGGTGGTACTCGCCCATAGGGCCAATAAGACTCGAATGGGGCTATAACCTCAACAGGAAGGAGGACGAAAAACAATCTGCATGGGGCTTTACAATAGGAGGATTTTTCTAAAAAAATAAAAAGGAGAGAAAGATGAGAAAGATAGCTTTTCTGGTAGCCATACTCGTGCTGCTTGGTTTTACACAGGCTGGCGCGGCAGAGCTCAAAATAGGCTATGTGAATCTGCAAAAAGCCCTCAATGAGTGCGAGGCAGGTATAAAGGCAAAACAGGAGCTCAAAGAAGAGGCACGCAAGCTCGAAAAGAAGCTCACAAAAAAACAGGAAGAGCTCAAGAAACTGCGTGAAGAGATAGAGAAGAAACACGCTGTGTGGAACGAAGAAACCCGTAAAGCAAAGGAAAGGGACTATCAGATAAAGAGCCAGCAGCTACAGGAAGAGTTCGTAAGACTCAGCGAGGAGCTCAACAGAAAGAGAAGCCAGAAGGAAGAGAAGATTATAAAAGAGCTGCGGGCAATCATAGACAGGGTGGCAAAAGAGCGGGGATACACCTATGTGCTCGAGGCATCCACAGGGCTAATACTTTATGGACCGGAAAAAGACGACATTACGGACCTTGTCATAAAGCTATACAACGAAAAACTTAAAAAAGATTAACAAGCCATGGCAGAAGGAAAAAGACTCAAAGAGCTTGCAGAGCTTGTGGGTGGCTTCCTTAAGGGCGACGAAGCCACACTTATAACAGGGGTTGCCTCTCTGGAAGAGGCAAAAGCAGGGGATATAACCTTTATCTCCCATCGGCGCTACAAAAGATTTCTTGCCACCACAGGGGCATCTGCCATTGTGGTATCCCCAGAGGTTGCAGAAAGCGTGGAAGGTAAAAACCTAATTGTCGTCGAAAACCCCTATCTTGCCTTTGCAAAGATAATGAGCCACCTTAAGCCCGTAACCCATCCACCTGCGGGCATAAGCCCTGAAGCCCACATAGACCCATCTGCCACGATAGGTAGCGATGTATCCATACAGGCAGGGGTATTCATATCAAAAGGGGCAAAGGTGGGTAACCGTGTAGTGCTGTATTCTGGCGTATACATTGGCGATAACGCAGAGATAGGTGATGATACGGTAATCTATTCCAATGTGTCCATAAGGGAAGAATCGAAGATAGGCAGGCGGGTCATAATCCACTGCAACAGTGTTATAGGAAGTGATGGCTTTGGCTACATTTCCGAGGGCGGAAAACACCACAAGATACCACAGGTGGGCACGGTGGTCGTGGAAGACGATGTGGAAATAGGCGCATGTGTAACCATAGACAGGGCAACCATCGGCAGCACAGTCATAGGCAAGGGGACAAAGATAGACAATCTCGTTCAGATAGCCCACAATGTGCGTATAGGTGAGAACAGCATTGTCGTGGCACAGGCTGGCGTAGCAGGCTCTGCAAAAATAGGCAACAGGGTAACGCTTGCAGGTCAGGTTGGTGTTGCAGGACATCTGGAGATAACAGATGATTGTGTCATAGGAGCAAAGTCACTGGTTTCATCGAGCGTAAAAAACAAAGGAGCCTATACGGGCTATCCACTTCTTGAACACAAACGGTGGCTCAAGGCACAGACCCTTGTGCAAAAGCTGCCAGAAATAAAGGACAAACTGCGAGAGCTTGAGGAAAGGCTCAACAGACTTGAGAAAAAATAAACAAAGGAGGAGGCTATGGCAGAAAGTAACACCCCCTTCATAGATATACAGGAGATTATGAATATACTGCCCCATCGCTACCCTTTCCTTCTTATAGACAGAATAGTGGAGTTCGAAAAGGGCAAGATGGCTAAAGGCATAAAGAATGTTACCATAAATGAGCCCTTCTTTCAGGGCCATTTCCCATCACACCCCATAATGCCAGGGGTATTGATAATAGAGGCAATGGCACAGGTTGGAGGGGTGCTTGCATTCAAGTCTGCCGATGTGTCCAACAGGCTTGTATACTTCATGGGTATAGATGGTGCACGGTTCAGAAACCCCGTATTCCCCGGTGACACCCTTGAGATTGTATGCGAGGTTAAAAAGACACGGGGCACCATATGGACCTTTACAGGCAATGCCTTCGTTGGCGAAAGGCGCGTTGCAGAGGCAGAGCTTATGGCAACAATCGTGGAGAGGTGAAGCAGATTATGAAAAACACAGCCGAAGTAAAGATACATCCAACAGCAATAGTGCATCCCACAGCAGAACTCGATACAGGAGTCGAGGTGGGTCCCTATTCCATAATAGGCGAAAATGTACGAATAGGTAAGAACACAAGGGTGGGTCCCCATGTGGTCGTCCACGATAACACCACCATAGGAAGCCAGTGCAGGTTATTCCAGTTCTCCTCGGTTGGCATGGAGCCACAGGATATAAGCTACAGGGGCGAGCCCACAGAGACCATCATAGGGGACCGCAATGTTATAAGAGAATTCGTAACCATCCACAAGGGCACCCCGAAGGACAAGGGTAAGACCATCTGTGGCAACGACAACTACTTTATGAACTATGTCCACATAGCACACGACTGTGTCATCGGAAACCATGTTATAATGGCAAATGCTGCAACCCTTGGTGGGCATGTTATAATAGACGACTATGCAATAGTTGGTGGACTCGTTGCCATACACCAGTATGTGCGTATAGGTGCCTACTCTTTCATAGGAGGGGCATCAGCGGTCAGCAAGGATATTCCGCCCTATGTTATGGCGGTGGGCAACAGGGCACATCTGCACGGGCTTAACAGTGTGGGGCTTAGAAGGCAGGGCTTTGGGCTGCAGGACCTTAAAGAGATAAGAAGGGCCTATGCAATACTTTTCAAGTCTTCCATGCCCCTTAAGGAGGCAGCAGAAAGGCTTAAGGAGGAACTGCCTGACTCAGTACATGCAAAACGGTTTCTTCAGTTCATAGAAGGCTCGAAAAGGGGCGTTGCAAAAGAAAGGCCCATAGCAAAGGAGACAGACCCTATAGAGGATTAGAAAAAACAGAAGTGGAGTTTAACACACTATGGCAAAGAAGATAAGAACAGCGGTTATAGGTGTGGGACACTTTGGCAGGCTTCATGCCACAAAGTTCCACGAGCTCGAAGAGGCAGAGCTTGTTGCAGTGGTGGATGTGGACGAAGAACGCGCCAGTGCTGTGGCAAAGGAGCTTGGCACCACCCCATACACAGACTATCGTAAGCTTGCTGGCATGGTGGATGCCGTAAGTATAGTAACACCAACCATAACACACTACAAGATAGCCCGCTTCTTTCTCTCAAAGGGGGTGGATGTGCTTATAGAAAAGCCTATGACCGCAAACCCCACAGAGGCGGCAAAACTCATAAAGGAGGCTGAAAAAAGGGGCGTGGTGCTACAGGTGGGGCTTCTCGAAAGGTTCAACCCTGCGGTTAAACTCATGCGGGAGAAGGTAAAGGCACCGCTGTTTATAGAGTCTCACAGGCTTTCCCCTTTCTCGAGCAGGGCACTCGATACGGATGTCATATACGACCTTATGATACACGACATAGATATTGTGCTAAGCCTCGTTGACTCCGATGTGGAGATGGTAGATGCCGTGGGCGTGCCCGTGATGTCAGGAAAGATAGACATAGCCAGTGCAAGGCTCAGGTTCAAGACAGGCTGTGTGGCGAATATCACTGCGAGCAGGGTCTCAAGGGAGAAACAGAGAAGAATCCGTGTCTTCCAGCCCTGCACCTATCTTTCGATAGACTACGACACACAGCGTGCAACCATAATGCATCTCAAACAGGGAGGGGACAGACCCACCCTTGAGAAGGAAAGCCCAAGGATTAAAAAAGGAGATCCCCTTATGGAAGAGATAAAGGCATTCCTTGAGGCATCTCGCAAGAGGCTGCCACCACAGGTGCCGGGCTCGGAGGGAAAAAGGGCACTGGAAGTGGCAAAGAAGATAAAAAGCTCTATAAGGCTCTCCATAGAGAAGGCAAGGGACCAGCTGGAAGGTGTGCTGGACCTTTCACAGGTATTTGCCGGTGTGGACTGAACCTTAAAGGTTATGACAAAAACCATCCTCATGATAAGTGCAGAGGCTTCAGGAGACCTCCACGGAAGCTCACTTATAAAAGAAATCAGGAAGATAGACCCCTCTGTAAAGATAAAGGGTATGGGTGGCAGCAAGATGCTTCAGGCAGGGCTTGAGGGGATAGACTCCTCAAGGCTTGCGGTGGTTGGGCTGGCAGAGGCGGTGGAAAAGCTGGGTGATATATGGAGGGCATACAGACAGCTAAAAGAGCTTCTCTATAAAGAGAAGTTCCACTGTGTGGTGCTCATAGACTATCCTGAGTTCAACCTCAAGTTTGCAGGACTTGCTAAAAAGAGGGGGGTGCCTGTCGTCTATTACATAAGCCCACAGGTATGGGCATGGCGAAGGGGTAGGGTGAAAAAGATAGCCAGAGTGGTGGACAAAATGCTCGTGGTCTTCCCCTTTGAAGAGGCAATCTACAGAGAGGCAGGCGTGGATGTGGAGTATGTGGGACACCCGCTGGCAGAGAAGGCAAGGCTGAATATCTCAAAAGATGAGGCAAGGAAAGAGCTTGCACTGAAGAAAGATTCTGTGGTTGTATCCATCCTTGCAGGAAGCAGAACCGACGAGGTGAAAAAACTTCTCGCCCCCATGCTTGAAGGCGTAAGACTCTTCGAAGAAAAGATAGGGAAAGATGTGGCTGTCCTCATACCTGCTGCAGATACGATAAAGGATGAACTCATAGAAGAAGAGCTTCGGGCAGCCCGCTTAAAGGCACAGATTGTAAGGGGTGCTCTCTATGAGGCACTGCGTGCCTCAGACCTTGCGGTTGTAACCTCTGGCACGGCAACACTGGAGACAGCACTTATCGGAACGCCAATGATAATAGTGTACAGGGTATCCCCCCTTTCCTATTTTATCGGCAGATTCCTCGTTGGCGTAGAACACATAGGGCTTCCCAACATAGTGGCAGGCGAAGGGGTGGTGCCTGAACTAATACAGAAGAATGTAACCCCTGAGAATATTGCGGCACAGATGTTTCGTATATTCACAGACGATAAAGTAAGGGCACACATGGTCGAGCGCTTCAGGGACATAAGAAAGACCCTTTCAAAAGACGGCTCTGCCCCGCAGAGGGCTGCACAGATAATATACCAGATTGCATGCAGAGGAGACTGACCCCTATGGCTCTTTACTTAAGACTCTTAAAGTTTCT
>DRQE01000033.1 GCA_011371515.1 Deltaproteobacteria bacterium | reverse complement strand
GTGGTTGAAGAGGAGTTTGAGGCTGCCACCCAGAAGATAAGAGCCGTTGAAGAGGAGCTAAAACATACAAGAAAGGCTACCGAGGAGCTTGAAGAAGAGAGGCGTAAAAAGGAGCTTGAGCTTAAAGAACTCGAGCTCAATGCCTCGCACATGCGTGAGACCCTCATAGAAAGATGGGGTGTGGATATAGCCGAATACACACCAGAGGAGCCACTGGAAGAAGACGGCACAGAAGAGTGCCGCCAGAGGATAGAGGAGCTTAGAGAGAAACTGTCCCGTATGGGCGAGGTTGGCGTGGGTATACTCGAGGAGTATCAGGAACTCGAGAAGCGTTACAACTTCCTTATGGAGCAGCGCGAGGACATCGTAAGGTCTGTAGAGAAACTTCGCGCAGCAATCTCACGCATAAACAGGGTTACAAGGGAAAGGCTCAGCGAGACCTTTGAGGAGATAAACCGCCGTTTCGGAACGGTCTTCCAGAGGCTTTTCAACGGTGGAAAGGCAGAGCTCCGTCTTACTGGCGATGACCTCCTTGAAAGCGGCATAGATATAATAGCAAGTCCACCGGGCAAGAAGCTACAGAACATAAACCTCTTTTCAGGTGGAGAGAAGGCACTCACTGCAGTAGCCCTTATATTCTCCATATTCCTTATAAAGCCATCTCCCTTCTCTGTACTCGACGAGGTGGATGCCCCGCTTGACGATGTGAATGTGGAAAGGTTCAACATGTTTCTAAAGGAGCTTTCAAAGGACAACCAGTTTATAGTGATTACCCACAACAAGCGCACCATGGAGATGGCAGACAGCCTCTTCGGTATAACCATGGAAGAGGCAGGGGTATCTAAACTGGTAACAGTGGAGCTTTAAGGAATGCCTTTCAAGACAATCTTAAGGAAGCTGACAAAGTCCATCGATGGCTACGGGGCGATACTTCTTGACGAAGAGGGCGAGGTGGTGGATATGTTCTCTTCAGAAGGAGGGCTCGAGCTCGATGTTATAGGGGCACACAAGGGGATAATACTGAAGATGCTCGAGCGTGCAGTAAAGGATACAGAGAGTGTCCACTCAATAGGCATATCCACAGAGAAGATGAAGCTGACCATCTCACCCATAAAAGAGGGCTACTATGTGGTGGTTCTCTCCAACGAGTATACCCCCCTTCAACGGGTGATTAGAGAGACCTCAAGGTATCTGAAAGAGCTTGAAGAGGAGATGGGCTAACAGCAACTGCCTCCCCCTTCATCAACACAGCCACGCACCACTGTTTCACCATCGGCAGTAATTATGGTAAATAGCCCTTCATATGGCGGGCTGGTAAGTTTCTCCAGCGTATCGGTGCATATCTCTACTGGCACACCTGCGGGATATTCGTGGCCATCGTCGTCGTGGACACTTCTAAAGGGCCCGTTGTAGATGGCATAGTGGCCCTTATACACACACTCTTTGCCCTTTATGAACTTGTAGCCTGTTATGACAACCGAGTTGAACCTCACCCCTTCGACCTCTCTGTAGAAGAGCCTGCTCTTTATGTTGAGCCCATATGCCCCAACCCTTCGGGCGATGTCGATAAAGTCTTCCTCTTTTATTGCTCCTCCGATACACTCTCCCCAGAGGGTTGGATTATCTCTCACACTCTGTGGAACATCCTTCTCACTCACGATGTCTGCTATACAGAACCTGCCCCTGTGTTTGAGCACCCTGTAGACCTCCTTAAGAACCCTTTCCTTGTCTGAAGAAAGGTTTATCACACAGTTGGAGATGACCACATCCACCGATTCATCCTCAAGCGGGATTTCTTCAAGAAAGCCCTTTCTGAACTCCACATTTCTGTAACCAAGGTTTTCAGCCACCTTCTCAAGGTAGCCCTGTGCAAGCTCTATCATCTTATCTGTCATGTCCACCCCTATTACCCTACCGCTTTTACCAACCTTTTTTGCCGCTATAAAGCAGTCTATTCCACTGCCTGAGCCAAGATCCAGCACCACCTCACCTTCCTTTATGGATGCTGATGCCACGGGGCTTCCACATCCGTATGCACGCTTGAGTACCTCTTCGGGTATGTGTGCAATATCCTCTTTAGCATAGGCAGTAGGGCAACAGAGTGCCTCTTTAGGTGCTTCTGCAGCATCAGTGTAAAACTCTTTTACAACCTCTCTTACATCTTTCAACCCACATCACCTCCTTTTTTGTGTACAGAGGATTTTATCAGAACCTCTCATGGTTTCTCAAGTAGCAGGGGTTGGAGGGTTTTTCCTGAAAGGGCATGTGGAAACATCAAAGAGCTGTTGACATGGGGTGGCGAAAGGCTCTATAATTTATAAGATAACAGCGCCTGTAGCTCAGCTGGATAGAGCGTTGGACTACGAATCCAAAGGTCGGGGGTTCGAATCCCCCCGGGCGCTCCATCCTCACCTAATAGCCCACCTTTCTTACTTTTTTCTGGCTCCTCTATCCGCTTCAAGTATCTTGATGGCTATTTCGTGTATCAGTTTTACCTCTTCGGGAGACCTTGTTCTTAGATACCTTACGAACTCACCGATTGCTCTATTGAGCCGTCTTGCCTCTGGAGACTCTTCTTCAACACGGTTTGCTTCGTCTTTTCTCTTTGCCTTTATGTACTTGGAACCCTTACCAGTCCATATCCATGTTGGATGTACGCCGAATATGTCCGAGAGCCTGCCTATATTGTCCACAGAGGGGCTCGTTCTGCCGGTCTCCCACTCTCTAAGGGATTGATATTTGATGCCAAGCCTTGCTGCCAGTTCCTGAAGCGTCAAACCACGAGACTCTCTCAACGAGCGTATCCTTCTGCCCCGCTCCTTCTTGGGGTCTCCACCTTCTTTAACCATATACAAAAGATACAGGCATTACCATAAATTAACAATACAGGAATAGCCTTACCATACTATTGACATATACAGGCAATTCCTGTATAATGGCGGCAGGAAAGGGCCGCAAATCATCCAACATTCATTGTAGAGCAATGGAGGATAGCCATGCACAAGACATGCTGGAAACCCTTCAACATCGCAGCCCTTCTGGCTCTATCAGTCATAGTGGCAGGGCTTTTAGGTGGATGCGCGACTTCTAGTGAAACACGAGCTGGAGCAAGTCTTATGAGAGCGTCTGCATATAGTGCCACATCTACTGAAAGTGCTAAAAACTTCAGTCAATTCGCAGAAATACTGGACATGTGGGGATTCTTGCAACAGTTAAAGGAAAGGCGAAAACCCAAAATACCTGAACATGTTTACTGCACTCCTGATTACTCAAAGTGTAGGCCAGAACCAGGCTACAGGTGGGCAAACTCAGAGGATAAAAGTGATTTAAGTGTTGTTGAATATCCTGACGACCCAAGACTTGTTGGTAATGTTGATAGTATTGGTGCACGCATATTTACAGAAAAGTGTGCTATGTGTCATGGTAAAAGTGGTGAGGGTTCCACATTAGCACCAATGCTAAAAGATACAGATTTCATAAAGGGCAACCCCAAGGTTATAAAGTATGTAATCACACATGGTCGCAGCGGCAATGCAAAGAAGTATCCTGAGTTCCCCATAGCCATGCCAAAGTTTAAGCTCTCTGATATCGAACTGGACTCATTGGTATGGTATCTCAAGACTTTATAATTTTCAAACCTTATAAAGTAAAGTTGCCACATG
>DRQE01000032.1 GCA_011371515.1 Deltaproteobacteria bacterium | reverse complement strand
GCTCTCACATACTATAACGCCATCTGTGGCAAGCACAGAGGTTTCTGCAATCGTCTTAACTGTTCTTGCCGTAAGCTCTGGCTCTCCGTATGGAGCATCTATAAATATAATATCGAAGGTCTCGCCTCTTTCTGAAAGCTCCTTTATGGCTGCAATGGTATCCTTCTTTACAACCCTTGCCCTGTCCGTGTAGCCACATATCTTAAGGTTTCGTCTTATAACGTCTATTGCCCCTGTCGAGCGGTCCACAAGGGTTGCCTCTTCTGCCCCTCTGCTTAGTGCCTCTATTGCCATTGCCCCCGTGCCTGCAAAGAGGTCGAGCACCTTTTTGCCATCGAGCCTCTGGCCGAGCACATTGAATATCGCCTCTCTCACCCTGTCTGTGGTGGGCCTTATGAGTCTGTGTCCAAAGGTGGCAAGCCTTGTTCCCCTTCTGGCACCACCTGTAATCCTCATAGTAATTATATACCCATTACCTTTACGGAGATGAGCCTGTTTCTGGGGCCATCGAATTCTGAAAAATAGAGTGCCTGCCACTGGCCAAGCCCCAGCCTTCCCTTGGTCACGGGCAGTGTAAGGCTTGTGCCCACCAGAAGGGACTTAAAATGGGCATCCGCGTTTCTGCCATACTCACCACGGTTGTGTTTGTACTCGGCTTTATTGGGGATAAGCTCGTTAAGAAAGAGGTGGAAGTCGTCTTCCAAGTCACGGTCTTCGTTGTTGAGGTGTATGGCTGCGGTGGTATGTCCTGTGGAGACGAGCACAAAGCCCTCTTTTATCCTGCTTTCGGCAACAATTGCCTCAACCTGATCCGTTATCTTCACCTCTTCGGTCTTCTTTGTGGTGGTAAGCCTTATGTTTGCTGTAAATACCCTCATTGTTCTT
This sequence comes from Deltaproteobacteria bacterium, assembly GCA_011371515.1. Lineage (GTDB taxonomy): Bacteria > Desulfobacterota > GWC2-55-46 > GWC2-55-46 > DRQE01 > DRQE01. The sequence goes on along the minus strand of DRQE01000032.1, from coordinate 17,401 downwards.
ATCTTCCTTTCAGACTATTTGTGGCAGTATATCACCTGCCCTGCCGTTTATAACCACATCCATGAAAGAAGAGACTGGCGTTCGTTCGAGGTTTATCTCTACCACGAAGGCACCCCGCTGTTTTACCATAGTTGCAAAGGATGCTGCAGGTTGCACCACCCCTGATGTGCCTATAACGAGCATAAGGTCTGTATTCTCAAGGAGCTCATAGGTTTTGTTAAGAGCATCCACAGGAAGCATCTCTCCAAACCACACGACCCCCGGCCTTAAAAGCCCTCCACAGCTGCAGCGTGGTGGAATCTCCTCCATGGGCACGGTTCTATCTTCTTTCTCTTTACCACACACGGCACACCTTACAACCCATATATTGCCGTGAAGCTCCACCACATTACGACTTCCTGCAAGGCTATGGAGACCATCCACATTCTGTGTTATGATGGCAAACTCTTCTTTCTTCTTTTCGAGCTCTGCCAGTGCGTAATGGCCCCTGTTGGGCTTGACCTTTGAAAGAAGCCCTCTTCTCCATTCGTAGAACTCCCAGACGAGTTCAGGGTCTTTTCGGAATGCCTCGGGGGTTGCAAGCTCTTCGGCACGGTAGTTTCTCCACAGCCCGTCCTTGCCTCTGAATGTGGGCACCCCGCTTTCTGCCGAGATGCCTGCTCCAGTAAGTGCTACGGGCCTTCTTGCCCTCTCAAGCCTTTCTCTTACCTCTTCTATCTGTCGGGAGGTATCCATATAAAAAATCAGGTCTCAAAACTTCCTTCGTTTGATATAAGGCCACTCCTTATGGCATCCCTTATTATCTGCCTTGCATTGTCCTCTTGACCTGCCTCCACAGCCACCCTTTTACCCACCATACCTGCACGGTCAACGGTATCTACCATGTCGAGGTCCCTTACGATGCAGTCTATGTTGCACTCCTCCAGAAGCTCCTCTATTATAGAGGCATCCAGATCATCGTAAAGTATGTAAATATCTACAAATCTTATCTTCCTTGCCATGGGTTATATGAGTATAATTTAAAACGAGTCAGACTGTCAAGCATCCCTTCCGTCAGGGTATCTCCTCGGTCCAGTAGGGTCCTTGGTAGATGTCCTCCAATCTGTAGCCCCGCTGGTCTACGACCTCTTTAATCTCTCCAATGCCCTCTCTTACGAGGTTTATAAGATATCTTGTCATCGCACAGTAGAGCCTTTTCTGCTCTGTACTGTACTCGGTAAGTGCCTTTCTGCACCTGCCAAGGCATATTGGTGCCACATCACAGTCTTTGCAGTCCTCAAAGAGGGCTGTATGGTGTACAAACACATCAAGAGGAGGCACACTGTCGGTTATGTGCCCTATTCTGCCCCTTTCATCGCCCACATATTCGTCGCACCAGTAGATGTTGCCATCCACATCTATCGTGCGGTGAACCGAGCCCGCACCACACCTGAATGAGACATCTCCATTATAGCTGAAAAGAAGGCTTGCCACTATAGCCTGAATGGGTATTATGTTGAGGGGCTGGCCCTCCCCGAGCCTCTCGATCCACAGACGAAAGAGCCTTTCAGCTCCTTCTCTGTAACGCCTTATAAAGCCCTGTGGATCGTTGAACCGTGGCTTATTTACTATCTGCCAGTAGACGGCATCCACGAAACTGCCCAGTATGTTTGTAACAGAGGAGAAAAGGTCCGTCTCCTCTTCAACGGTTATCCTTCCAAGCACGGTGCAGCGAAGTCTTCCCCTCAACTCTTTAAGGTTATCTATTATTCTATCGTAGGTGCCCCTGCCGCGGTGTTTTTCATGGGAGTTTTTGTCTCCGTCGAAGGATACGAAGAGCACATCAAGATTGTTTAGCACATCCACTGGCACGCTTTTTAAAAGAAGCCCGTTTGTATACAGGCCGTATCTTACATCCAGCCCCTCTGCGCTCTTGAAAAAGTCCTCTATGAGTTGCCACTCAAGAAGGGGCTCGCCCCCGAAGAATATAACGATGTCCTCTTTGCTGCCATTTTTCTGATACTTTCTGTTCCTCTTTATAAACTCTACTAGTTCAGGAAACCTTTCTTTTGGAAAGAGTCTACCCTCTTTTCTGGATACCACCCTTCCTGCCGAACAATAAGAGCAGCTTATATTACACCTGTCTGTAAGAAAGAGGTAGTATTCCATGTTGCATTACCTCCCTCTTCTGAAAATTTCCAAATATTGTATGATAACCAATCACAGAGAGGTTGTAAATAATTTTGGTTTTCCTTTGCATCCTGTTGGGTTATAATAGAAAATCAGGAGGTCTTTTGCGCCATGGTAAGGAAGATACTGAAATATCCCGACCCTGTGTTGAGAAAGAAGTCCGAACCGGTTGACTTCGTAGATGAGGAGGTAAAAGCCCTTCTAACAGACCTTGTAGATACGATGCGCAGTGTGGGTGGTGTGGGGCTTGCTGCTCCCCAGATAGGGGTGAATAGAAGGGTAATCGTTATCGAAATACCCGAGGACGAGACAGAGGACGGAAAGCCACGGCTTATAAAACTCGTAAACCCTGAAGTGGTTAGCACACGGGGCACGGTAAAGTTCGAGGAGGGCTGCCTCAGCATTCCGGGTATAAGGACATACGTGAAGAGAAACGAAGAGGTCGTGGTAAAAGGGCTTGATGAGGAAGGCAAAGAGACACGGATAGAGGCAACGGGGCTTTTGGCTATAGCCCTGCAGCACGAGATAGACCACTTGGACGGTGTACTCTTTATAGACAGGGTGAGCTCTCTTAAAAGAGAGTTCCTGCTCAAACGATACAGGAAGCAGATGCTTGCAAAGGAACAGGCACTTTAGGTTATGGACCCATCGAAGATATCCATTGTATTTATGGGCTCTCCAGAGTTTGCGGTGCCATCCCTTAAGGCACTCTGCGAGGAAGGCTTCCACATAAAGGCTGTCATAACACAGCCTGCAAAACCCAAAGGCAGGGGTAGAAAGATAATGCCCACCCCTGTGTGTGAGTTTGCAAGAAGTAAGGGTATCGAGGTAAGAGAGCCCGAAAGACTGAAGGACCCCGAGTTTGTTGAATATCTTCGCTCTTTGAAGCCCGACCTCATAGTGGTTGTTGCCTATGGGAAGATTCTTCCCAAAGAGGTGCTCTCTATACCAAGGCTTGGCTGTATAAATCTTCATGCCTCCCTTCTTCCAAGGTGGCGAGGAGCTGCCCCTGTGCAGCGTTCACTTATCGCAGGGGATACCGTAACGGGGGTTACTATCATGCTCATGGACGAAGGCATGGACACAGGTCCCATACTGCTGAAAAAAGAAGTGCCTATAGAGAAGACAGAGCGCGCAGGAGAGCTTGCCCAGAGACTCTCCCGCATAGGGGCAGAGCTTCTGGTTGAAAGCATAGGGCTTTATGTATCTGGCAGGCTGAAACCCACCCCGCAGGATGACAGGCTTGCCACCTATGCACCGCTAATAAAGAAAGAAGAGGGCAGGATTGACTGGCACAAACCCGCAGTAGAGATAGAAAATCTCGTCAGGGGGCTACATCCATGGCCCTGTGCATATACATATCTTGATGGCAAACTCATAAAGATTCACAGGGCATCTGCCACAGAAGAAGAGAGCGGGCTTCAACCCGGAAGGGTTGTAAAATCCAGCAAAGATGGTATATATGTAAGCACAGGAAGGGGGCTGCTACTTATAGAAGAACTCCAGCCCGAAGGCAAAAAGCCCATGAAGGCAGAGCAGTTCGCAAGAGGTTACAGGATAGATGAAGGCACGGCTTTTGAATAACAAAGAAGAGTGGAAGGGAAGCCCTGAAAGCATTCCCTACCGGCCCAACCGCAAGATAATCATAGGGGTACTTACCCTTATAGGGCTTGGCTTAAGTGCCATAGGGTTTGTCATGTGGTATGTGCCCACCATAGGGCTTAAGAATCTACATCCCTCGCTGCCCTATATATTCGGTGCCATCGTTGGTGGCACGCTCGTTGCTGCCCTCACAGGGCTTGTACTCATGGGTGTGGCACTCATAAAGGGTAAAATCGTTGTCTCTTCACCTGCATTCAGGGGGGTGTTGATAAAGGTCTTCCTGCCACTTATGGTCCTTGTAGGAGGTATTGCCGGCATACCGCGAATAAAGATAGAGCAGGCATTCATAGAGCTTAATAACCGGCTTGTGCGTGAGATGATACGCCGCAGAGGCAAAGGGTTCAACCCCGACAGGCTGGTCCTCCTCATGCCCCATTGCATACAGTACGACAACTGCAGGATAAAGGTCACCCGCGATGTGCGCAACTGCGTTGACTGCGGCAGGTGTGAGATAGGAGACCTTATAGAAATATCCGACAAATACGGTGTAAAACTCTTCGTTCTCACGGGTGGCACCGTTGCAAGAAGAAAACTTGTGGAATACAGGCCCGATGCAGTGGTTGCCGTTGCCTGTGAAAGAGACCTTACGAGTGGGGTGCAGGATGCCTATCCACTGCCTGTTATAGCCATTATCAACAAAAGGCCCAATGGATACTGCATAGAGACAGGTGTGGACATAGAGGATGTAAAGCGGGCAATCGAAGACCTCCTCAATCCGATGCCCTCCCCACAGACGGGCTGAGCCTTTCCCTTTACACAGGAAGACTCTTCTGTTATCTTTTTGGGTATGCAAAAGATTCGTATAGCCATGGCCCAGATAAACCCCACCGTTGGGGCACTTCGAAAGAATACGGAAAAGATACTGCGCTATACAGAAAGGGCACAGAAAAAGGGCTGTGATGTGGTGGTATTCCCAGAGCTTGCACTTACAGGCTACCCACCAGAAGACCTTCTTCTTAAACCCGGCTTTATAGAGGACAACATAAAAGAGTTAAAAAGGCTTGCCAGCAAGATAAAGGGTATTACCGCCATAGTGGGCTTTGTGGATAGAGACGAGGACATCTACAACGCCTGTGCCATAATACATGGCGGAAGGGTAAGGGGTGTGTATCACAAGATGTTCCTGCCGAACTACGGGGTGTTCGACGAGGAGCGCTACTTTCAGGCAGGCTCTACCCCGCTGAATGTGGTCATAGAGGAGATTACAATCGGCATAGGCATCTGCGAGGACATATGGTATCCCGAAGGGCCTGCAAGGGCACCGGCACTGGCACGAGCCCACATTGTGATAAACATAAACGCCTCACCCTACCACTTTGGCAAGGCACGCTTAAGAGAGGATATGCTCGTAACCCGTGCCCTCGACAACGAGGTCATAGTGGTATACAACAACATGGTTGGTGGTCAGGATGAGCTCGTTTTCGACGGGCAGGGTATGATAATAAACGAAGAGGGCCAGATTATAGCCCGCACAAGGGCATTCAGAGAGGAGCTTCTCGTCAAAGACCTTGACCTCGAAGGGGTTGTAAGAAAAAGACTGCACGATGCGAGAAGACGAAAGGAGAAACTCAAAGAAGAAAAGCCAGATGTCGAAACCCTTGTGCTCAAAGGGGCAAAGATAAGAAAAAGAAGAGCCTCTCTTAAAGAGCCGTCTACCATAACACCACCCCTTCCACCACTTGATGAGGTGCTTGAAGCCCTTCTTCTTGGCACACAGGACTATGTAAGAAAGAACCGCTTCAAACACTGCGTTATAGGCTTAAGCGGTGGTATAGATTCATCCCTTGTTGCCTACATAGCCACAAGGGCTCTTGGTAAAGAGGCCGTTACTGGGGTGTTCATGCCCTCAAGGTATTCGTCCATCGAAAGCAGAGAGGATGCCACCCAGCTTGCCCGGAACCTTGGCATAGAGTTTCTGTCAATACCCATAGACCCCTTATTCGAGCAATACCTTAAAACCCTGAAGCCCCATTTTAAAGACCTTCCAGCAGACATCACAGAGGAGAACATACAGGCACGAATAAGGGGCAATATCCTTATGGCACTCAGCAATAAGTTTGGCTGGCTTGTGCTCACCACTGGCAACAAAAGCGAGATGTCCGTTGGCTATGCCACACTCTACGGCGATATGGCAGGTGGTTTTGCGGTCATAAAGGATGTGCCAAAGACCCTTGTCTACGAACTCTCTCGCCACATAAACGAAAAAGAGGGCTACCCTGTAATCCCTGAAAGGGTGCTCACCAAAAAGCCCACAGCAGAGCTCAGACCCAACCAGACAGACCAAGACACACTGCCTCCCTATGAGGTGCTCGACCCCATACTCAAGGCCTATGTTGAAGAAGACAGGTCTCTTGCCGAAATAGTGAATATGGGTTACCCGAGAAGACTCGTAAAGAGAGTTATAAACATGGTGGACAGGAGCGAATACAAAAGACGTCAGGCTCCCCCCGGCATAAAGATAACCCCGAGGGCATTCGGCAAAGACAGAAGAATGCCCATAACAAACCACTATGAGGCAGGCTAAAAGAATACTTAAAGAGCTCTACATGGCGGGCATAAAGGCGGTACACCCCGCAGATGCCGTCAAAAGGCATATGAGGCTTTCCCGCAACATACTCCGTATAGACGGCACTCGCTACAACCTTAAAGAGTTCAGAAACATCTATGTGATTGGTGCTGGCAAGGCAGCCTCTGGCATGGCCCGTGCCATCGAGGAGATATTCGGCAACCTCATAACCGAAGGTGTGGTTGTTACAGAATACGGCTACGAGAGGAGACTCAAAAGGATAAAGGTCTTGAGCGGCAGACACCCCGTGCCAGACAGGGGTGGACTTGCTGGTGCAAGAAGGGTGCTGGCAATTGCAGAAAAGGCGGGAAAAGATGACCTTGTTATATGCCTCATATCTGGCGGGGCAAGTGCACTTCTTCCAGCACCTGTTGATGGTGTAACCCTCAAGGACAAACAGGTTGTAACAGAGCTGCTTGTAAAAAGCGGTGCCCACATAGGTGAGATAAACAGGGTAAGAAAACACCTTTCGAAAATCAAGGGCGGTGGACTTGCAAAGGCATGTGCACCTGCAACGGTAGTTACCCTTATAATATCCGATGTGGTGGGCGCAGACCCTTCCACCATAGGCTCTGGACCCACAAGCCCAGACCCAACAACCCTTGAAGACGCCATAAGGGTGCTCAAAAGATACTCCCTTTTAGATAAGGTTTCGAAAGGTGTGCTCAGGGCTCTTAAGTCCGCAGAAAACGAAACCCCGAAACCCCGTGACCCCATATTCAGAAAGACCAGAAACTTCATAATAGCAGATAACCTTACAGCCCTCGAAGAGATTAAAAGGGCTTCCCGCTCCATGGGTTACAGGGCAGTTATAATAACATCTCTTCTTACAGGTGATGTGAGGGATGCCTCGAACTTCATAGCCTCGGTAATAAAAGAGGCGCGCACGAGCGGAAACCCTGTAAGCCCACCCTGCTGCATACTCTTCGGTGGAGAGACCACCGTAAAGGTTCGTGGCAGGGGTAAGGGAGGAAGAAGCCAAGAGCTATCACTCCTTCTTGCTGAAAAGATTTCTTCTCTCAAGGGTGTACACATTCTATGTGCAGGCACCGATGGCATAGATGGTATAACAGAGGCAGCTGGTGCCTTTGTAGACGGCACAACGCTTAAGAGGGCAGAAAAACTCGGGCTTAAGCCTGAAAAGTTTCTTAAAGAGAACAACTCCTACAACTTCTTCAGCCCACTGAAAGACCTCTTCATAACAGGCCCAACGGGCACAAATGTGGCAGATGTGGTGATATGCCTCGTAAAGTAGAGCTGATTTATATCTTTCTTCCTGTGTGTAGCCCCATATTCGGGCAGGATGCCGCAGGAGTAAATGGTCTCACTACTTATCGAGCCTCTCTTTGAGGAGTTTGTTTACAAGCTGGGGGTTTGCCTTACCGCGGGTTGCCTTCATAACCTCGCCCACAAAGAAACCAATAAGTTTGGTCTTGCCAGCCCTGTAGCGCTCTACATTCTCAGGGTTTTCTTCGAGAATCTTATCTATAATCGTAAGAAGCTCTGACTCGTCTGAAATCTGGCTCAGCCCCTTCTCTTCTATTATGGTCTGGGCATCCTTTCCGGTTGCAAACATCTCTTCAAGCACTTCTTTTCCTATCTTTCCACTTATCTTGCCCTCTCTTACAAGTTTAAGAAGGGCTGTAAACCGGTCTGCTCCGATGGGTGTCTCCTCTATGGATATGTTGTGCTCCTTAAGAAGCCTTAAAAGCTCGCTCATAATCCAGTTGCTTATTGTTTTTGGCTCCTCAAAAAGCCTTACGCACTCTTCATAGAAGTCTGCAAGTCTTTTTGACGAGGTAAGTATACCTGCATCGTAAGAGGGAAGCCCGTATTCCTTCATGAAGCGTTCTTTCTTTTGAGCCGGTAGTTCCGGTAACATCACCATTATTGCCTCTATCTCTTCCTGTTCAACCACAAGGGGCAGAAGGTCTGGCTCCGGGAAGTAGCGGTAATCGTGAGCCTCTTCTTTGCTTCTCATCGAGCGGGTCTTTCCCGTGGAGGGCTCAAAGAGGCGGGTTTCTTGGACCACCCTTTCACCACTTTCGAGAAGGCTTATCTGTCTGCCTATCTCATAGGTGAGGGCATCTTTCAGGAACTTAAAGGAGTTCATGTTTTTTACCTCTGTCTTCGTGCCGAACTCCTTCGAGCCCACAGGCCTTACGGACACATTGGCATCACAGCGAAGGCTACCTTCCTGCATGTTACCGTCGCATATCTCAAGGTAGAGGAGTATGTCTCTTAGAGCCTTGAGATAACTTACTGCCTCTTCAGGGGTGGATATGTGGGGTTCACTTACTATCTCTATAAGGGGCATACCTGCACGGTTGAAGTCTACAAGACTTGCCTCGCCGTCGCCTTCACCGTGCAGAAGTTTGCCAGCATCCTCTTCTATGTGTATTCTGGTTATCCCTATGCGTTTTGTTTTGCCATCGGCTGTCTCTATATCTATGTGGCCGCCCTCTGCAAGGGGCTCGTCGTACTGGGAGATCTGGTAGCCCTTTGGAAGGTCGGGGTAGAAGTAGTTCTTTCGTGCAAACACACTTCTCTCGTTTATCCTGCACTCTGTGGCAAGTGCCATCTTTATGGCGTATTCCACTGCCTTCTCATTTATTACAGGCAGAACCCCCGGCATCCCGAGACAGACAGGACATACCTGTGTGTTCGGTGGACTGCCAAAAACAGTGGCACAGCCACAGAAAAGCTTTGAGCGTGTTAGAAGCTGTGCATGTACCTCAAGCCCTATAACTGCCTCGTATTCCATAGCAATCAATCTCCCTCAGAGAATTTTTCAACCGGTGGTCTTTTTTTGTGCCATTCGGTAGCCTGCTCAAAGGCATATGCCGCACGCAGTATGCTTGTTTCGTCGAGAAACCTTCCGAGAAACTGTAGCCCCACAGGCAGCCCCTCTTCTGTAAATCCGCAGGGCAGAGATATTCCGGGTATGCCTGCAAGATTGCAGGATATGGTGAATATGTCGGAAAGATACATTGTAAGCGGGTCTGCAAGCCTCTCACCAAGCCTGAAGGCAGGCGTTGGAGATGTGGGTGTTACTATAACATCGCACACCTTGAAGGCGTTCTCGAAGTCCTGCTTTATAAGGGTTCTTACCTGTGATGCCTTTCTGTAGTATGCCTCGTAATAACCTGCTGAAAGCGAATATGTGCCAAGCATTATCCTTCTTTTCACCTCGGCTCCAAACCCTCTGTCCCTTGTAAGCCTGTACATATCGAGAAGCCCGCCACCCTCGTCAATCCTGAGTCCATATTTCACACCATCGTAACGAGCAAGGTTGCTCGAGGCTTCTGATGTTGCAACCAGATAATACACACTTACGGCATATTCTGTGTGGGGCAGCCTCACATCTACAAGCTCTGCCCCAAGCCCTTCAAGAACCTTTATTGCCTCTTTAACGGCTTTGTCAACATCAGGATGGAGCCCTTCTATGAAGTACTCTTCTGGTATGCCTATCTTCATACCCTTTATGTTGCCGTCCAAGTAGCTCTGGTAGTCGTGTATGGGGGCATGAAGTGAGGTGGAATCTTTCGCGTCTCTTCCAGCGATAAGGCTTAGTGTTATGGCACAGTCCTTAACACACCTTGCCATGGGACCTGCCTGATCAAGGCTTGATGCAAAGGCTATCATGCCGTACCTCGAGACGAGCCCATAGGTGGGCTTTAGCCCCACCACTCCACAGAGGGCTGCCGGCTGCCTTATCGAGCCCCCTGTGTCTGTACCTATGGATATGGCACACTCACTGGCTGAAACTGCGGCAGCACTTCCACCACTTGAGCCTCCGGGCACACGCTCCGGGTCCCAAGGATTCAGCGTTGGAAAGAATGCCGAGTTTTCTGTGGATGAACCCATCGCAAACTCATCCATGTTGAGTTTGCCCAGTATTACAGCACCTGCTCCTTTTAGCCTTTCTACCACCGTGGCATCGAATGGAGGTATGTAATTTTCAAGTATCTTTGAGCCACAGGTGGTCTTTATCCCCTTTGTCGAGAATATATCCTTCAACGCTACGGGTATACCGGTAAGAGGGGTTACCCCTCTGTCTTCTTTTAGTCTTTCGTCTGCCTCATCGGCCTGTTTGAGTGCCTCTTCAGGACAAACGGTAATATAGGCACGAAGCCTTGAATCTATCTTTTCTATCCTTTCAAGGTATGCCTCTGTAAGAGTGCGTGAGCTTATCTCCCCCTTTTTTAGTTTCTCTGCAAGTTCCCACGCATTGAGCTCTACGATGTCCACCTTTTTACCTCCGCCTGTTTTTAAAACCCTTTTATTATAGTCATCTCGATTGTCTTTTACAACAGTCTTTTTGACACACCCGAAGCCCTCCGTCATGCTCTACAGGTGGTAGAAAAGTTATTGTTGACTTTTTTCTCGATTCATAATAAATTTATGATAGCTATGGAGCTTCGTGCCTACATATCTCTGTTTAAACTTCGCATATGCGGGCTTATAACCTTCAGTGCTATTGTTGGTTATATTGCAGCCCTGCCGTCGACTACTCTTTCCTTTTACAACATAGTGCTTCTTACGGTTGCCACCATGCTTGCAGCCATGTCTGCAAGTGCATTCAACCATTACTTCGAGCGCGATATAGATGCGGTCATGAATCGTACCCGCTCAAGGCCACTGGTTATAGAGAAGTCTCTCCATCCTGCAGTCGTCATAGCCATAGCACTCGGGCTTCTTCTGGTGGCATTGCTTCTATCGGTAAAGGCGCTCAACTACATGGTGGCTCTCCATCTCGGGCTTGGTGCATTCGTATATGCGGTTATATACACCGTATGGCTTAAAAGAAGGAGCTGGCTCAACATCATAATAGGCGGGCTTGCTGGAAGTTTCGCCGTTCTTGCAGGTGGGGCATCTGCCTCCCCCGGGCTCTGTATGCAGCCCGTGCTTCTTGCAATAGTTATGTTCTTCTGGACACCATCGCATTTCTGGAGCTTCGCCATACTACATGCAGAAGATTACAGAAAGGCAGGCATCCCGATGCTTCCAGTTGTTATAGGCTACCAGAAGACGGCACTTTACATAATGCTCAATTCCATACTGCTCGTTCTATCCTCCCTTCTTCCCTTCGTGCTGGGATACAACGGGTTGATATACCTTGTCGGTGCCGTCGTAAGTGGTGCCTATCTTCTGCGGTGGAATGGAAGGCTTCTTAATGACATGTCGCAGGAGATTTTAAGAAAGAACTTCATGGCATCTATGGTATATCTTGCAATGCTCTTTGGTGCACTCATCGTTGATACGATTGTTCGTTACAGCCAATAAAAACCTTGACAAAGGTGGTTGTTGGATGTATTTTATGAATAGGAAAATTCTTGAGAAAGGAGGAAAAGAGGTATGAAGAGACTTATCTGGCTCGCTGTGTTTGCACTTGTTGTGGGGTTCAGTGGAGCTGCATTTGCAGGTAATGCCGCAAGCATATACGCAGCCAAATGTGCAATGTGCCACGGCAAAGGGGGCGAGGGTTCAACCATGGCACCTGCTCTCAAGGGCACCGACTTCATAAAGGGCGATGCTCAGGCAATAAAGGATGTTATAACCCACGGTCGTTCTGGAAGCGCAAAGAAGTATTCCAAGTTCCCCATAGCCATGCCAAAGTTCAAGTTCTCAGATGCTGACCTCGATGCCCTCGTAAAGTATCTCAAAAGCCTCTAATAGTAGTCTGATATTTGAATGGCTTGCCCGAACCCTTTACAGGGTTCGGGCTTTTTATTTTCTTGCAACCACATAGATGAGGTCATAGCTTGCCCTTATTCCCCTGTCTGAAGGATACTCCCTCTGGTATACCTTCTCCACCTCTTTAAGCAATGTACCCCTTGAAAGGCTCCTTGAGCCTTTTCTATGGGGATTGGTTGCTCCTGTGTGCTTGAGGGTTTTGAGAAACTGCCAGAGGCTCTGGTAGGACTTTACCTTAAGCCTTCTTTTTATACGAACCTCTCTGAACCCAGCCCGTTCGAGCATGTACTCTATCTCTTTAACTTCCCTGAACTCCATAAAGGGTGGCAGCCCATCCCTTCCGGCAATTGCCATAGCCTTCTCCACAGAAGTCTTGAGCTCTTCGAATGTGGCACTTCCAAGGGTTGAAAATACAAAATAGCCACCTTCTTTAAGAACCCTTGCCACCTCCCTGAATGCACTTAAGGGCTCTGGCATCCACTGGTAGGTAAGGTTAGATGCCACGAGGTCAAACCCCTTGCTTTCAAGGGGAAGAGCCTCACAGTCGGCATTAAAGAAGATAACTCTTCTTTTAAACCTCTCCCTTACACGCTCCACCATGGGAAGGGCTATATCGAAACAGAAAATCTCTGCCTGTGGAAAACGCTCGAGCAAAAGCCCCGTAAGAAACCCCGTACCACAGCCTGCATCAACGACACTTTGGGGCTTAAGCCCCTTGGGTATGTATTCTGCAAGCTCACGGGCAGCCTCAAGCTGAAGGGCTGCGTGGGTGTCGTATGTCTTTGCAGAAGAGGAAAATGCCCTCTTTACATATTCCTTGTCAAAGCCCTTCACAGTGTCTCCATGAACCTCCTTAAAAGCTCTTTGAACCTTTCAGGCTCTGTAACGAACGGTGCGTGACCACAGCCTTCGAACCACTCAACCCTTGCCCCATATATGTTTTCTTTGAGATACTCTGCACCCTGCGGCGGGCAGACCCCATCCTCTGTGCCGTGAACGATGAGCACAGGCAAGTTGAGCTCTTTAAGTCCTGCCCTCAAGTCCACCTCCATAAGGGTCTTGAGTGCCACCGAAACATCTTCGAGCTCGAACCCCTCAGGGATGGAGCTGTAAAGCGATAAAAACCTTTCCGCTCCGTCAGTTGAAAGCTCTCTTTCTGTGAAGTTGAGGGGGTAGAACCTCTTGAGTGTCTCCTCTGGAGAGCTCTTAAAGTCCATAAGCATTCTTCTTACAAGTGGTACAGATTGTCCATGGGGAAAGCCCTCTCTCTTTACAAAAGAGGGGCTCGCCCCAACGAGCACAAGACCCCGCAGCCTTACCCTTCCATCCATTACCGCCTTGAGTGCCACCTTTGCCCCCAGCGACCAGCCAACGGCAACAAAGGGACCTTCTTTACCTTCAAGAGCCTCTACCAGCCTATCCACCGCTGGCTCAAGCCCTGTGGTGTGCCACCTTCTCTGTATGCCATGGCCCGGAAGCCCACACAAGACCGCCCCACTGAAACCTTCACTCAGCGGCTGCCATACCCTGCTATCTGTTGCCCAGCCGTGGATAAAGATGGGTCTACAGTTTGAGCTCATCTTTAAGCTCCTCCATGGCTTTAAGTAACTCCTCTATATCCTCCCTTCTGTGCTCTGAAGACACGGTAATCCTCAACCTTGCCGTGCCCTCAGGCACCGTTGGGGGTCTTATTGGCTGAACCCAGAAGCCCCTCTTAAAGAGCCCTTCAGAGAGTGTAACCACCTTCCTGTTATCACCCACCACAAGGGGTATCACCTGGGTATGGCTTCCAAGGGTATCGAAGCCAAGAGCCTTTAGCCCCTCTCTCAGAAAGGCTGCATTCTCTTTAAGCCTTCTTCTTCTTTCCACATCTTCCTCCACAATGTCCACTGCCCTTATGGTTGCATGGCATACTGCTGGTGGCAGTGCGGTGGAGAAGATAAACCCCCTTGCAGCGTTCACAAGATAGTCCACAAGCTCTCTGCCCCCCACCACGAATGCCCCGCAGCTTCCGAATGCCTTACCAAAGGTGCCAATGTATATGAGCCTTTCCGAGCCCTCGACCCCATAAAAACTGTGCGTGCCCCTGCCGTCCTCCCCCATGATGCCAGCACCATGGGCATCGTCGAGGATGAGGTGGGCATCGTATCTTTCCGCAAGGTAGAGCATCTCCTTAAGTGGTGGGGTATCTCCGTCCATGCTGAAGACCCCATCGGTCAGGATAAACCTCTTTTTTGCTCTGCTTCTTTTCAGCATCCCCTCAAGCCTGTCCACATCGAGATGGGGATAACGCCTCAGGGTGGCTCTACTCAAAATGGCACCATCTATGATGGAGGCATGGACCAGCCTGTCTGCAAAGAGCTCTGTCGTTCTGTCCGCAAGAGCAGGGATTATGGAGGTGTTTGCATGCCAGCCAGAGTTAAAAACAAGTGCTGCCTCTGCCTTCTCAAACCTCTTTATTCTCTCTTCAAGCTCCAGATGGGCTTCCTGTGTGCCTGTAACGAGCCTCGAGGCACCAGAACCCACACCATACCTTTCGACCCCTTCGATAAACGCCTCTTTTACGGCAGGATGAAGGGATAGCCCTAAATAGTCGTTCGAGCAGAAAAGCCTTACTCTTCTGCCTTCCGCCTCTACCCACAGACCTTCTCTGTGGGCAGAGAGGCTTAAAGAGCGCTCAAGCCCCCTTTCTCTTCTCTCTTTGAGGAAGCCTTCTATGGTATCTTTCAGAAAACCTGTCATTTCCGTGGCTTAAGTCCGAGGTCTTCGAGCATTCGGAGGTCTTCTTCAGGGGGTCTGCCGTAGGTGGTAAGGTAGTTGCCTATCATCATCCCGTTTGCACCTGCGGCAAATATGAGGCACTGTAGATCCCTGAGGTTGACCTCTCTACCACCGCAGACTATGATGCTCTTTTGGGGAAGGATGAACCTGTAGAGGGCTATAATCATAAGGCACTCCCTTGGGGTAAGGTAGCGTGCGCCCTCAAGGGGTGTGCCGGGTCTGGGATTCAGAAAGTTTATGGGCACAGAGTCCACATCGAGCTCTCTCAATGTCATGGCAAGCTCTATTCTGTCCTGCCAGCTCTCACCAAGACCAAATATGCCTCCACTGCACACATAAAAACCCAGCTCTTTTGCAGCCCTTACGGTCTGGACATCCTCTTCGTAAGAATGGGTGGTGCAGACCTTCGGAAAAAAGGAGCGAGAGGTCTCGAGGTTATGATGGTAGCTTTCAAGACCTGCTTCTTTAAGCCTCTTGAGCGTCTCCTTGTCGAGAATCCCGAGGGAGGCACACCTTTCAATGCCTGCCTTCTCCTTCATAAGCCTCAAAGCCCTTTCAAGGGTTGCCACATCCTCTTTCTTTGCCACCTTCGTGCCACTTGTGACTATCGAGAACTCCCTTGCCTTCCACCTTCGAGCCTCAAGGGCTGTCTCAACTATCTTTTCTGCAGGCACCATGGGGTAGGTTGGAGCACCTGTGTTGTACCTTACACTCTGGGCACAGAAAGTACAGTCCTCACCACATAGCCCGCTTTTGGCATTCACTATACTGCAAAGAGATACCTCATCACCCTTAAAGTGCCTTCTTATCCTCTCTGAATAGGGTAGAACCTGAAATATCCGCTCTGGACCAAGACGGACAAACTCCTCTGCATCCTCTTGGCATATGCCAGCCCCACTCAGGGCTATCTCCGTTATCCTCTCCAGAAATTCCATAACAGAAAGACTGAATACCACACCGAAGAGCCTATTGTCAACCACAATATTGTAGGGTGGTTAACAAACATGGTGGGTGGCAAAACTTATCTCCCCCTGTGGTCTCTTTTTGTGCTAAAATCCATTTTGTGGAGCCACAGCTTGTAAAAGAGGTAGCCCGTGAGCTCGATGGACTTCTTACAGGGGGTATAATCTTCCGTATCCATCAGCCTGATCCAAAGACCCTTACAATAAGGGTCTTCAGGGGAAAGGAGTATACCCTTCTTATATCCTGCCATCCGCGGTTCTGTCGCATACACCTTACAGAAAAAAGGTTCAAGAACCCTCCTGTTCCACCACGATTCTGTGCCCTTTTAAGGAGCAGAATCTTAAACCAGAGGATTCTTGGCATAAAAGCCCTTGAGGGTGAAAGAATAGTACACATAAAATTTAAGGATTTTACTCTTGTTGTGGAACTTACGGGAAAATCCTCGAATGTGATACTCATAGACCAGAACTCAACCGTTGTGGACGCCCTTCGCCACTATCCACCTGAAGAGTCCAAAAGGGTGGTATTTCCGGGGGTAAAATTCACACCCCTTCCAAAACCAGAGGGTATAACAGAAAAACCCCTTCCCATAGAGAAAAAAGAGGGGGAAATCTGGAACGAAGCCTTGGACAGATACTACACCGAGCTTACTGAAAAGGAAGAATTTCAAAGAGAATACATCCACCTTTCACGCATCCTAAAGGATGCCAGAAAGAGGGTTGAACGGAAGATAAAGAACATCCTTTCTGATAGACAGAGGGCTGAAAAAGAGAAGGAGTACCAGAAAACAGGAGAGCTTCTCCTTTCAAACTTCCACCTTTTGAAGCGAGGGATGAAGGAGGTAGAGCTTGAAGACTTCTACAAGAGCCCGCCAGAGAAGGTACGCATAGAGCTTGATCCAGCCTTAAGCCCACAGGAAAACGCTGAAAAGTTCTTCCGCCGTGCAAAGAAGGCAAAAAGAACCCTCGAAATGGTAGCCCAGAGGCTTCCTGAGGTGGAAGAAGAGCTGCGCTACATCGAAACCCTATTGTATGAGCTTGAAAGCGCAGAAACAAAAGAAGAGATGGAAGAGCTTAAAAGCGTGCTCATAAAAGAGGGCTACCTAAAAGAGCCATCTCAAAGGCTACTTAAAGACCCTGTAAGACCTGCAAAACCATCTTCCATCGGAAGGCTCCTGACAGATGAGGGCTTTACCATACTCTATGGCAGGAACAGCCGTGCAAACGACCTTCTTTTAAGAGAATACACGGCAAAAGACGACCTCTGGTTTCACGCCAAGGGGGTGCCCGGCTCCCATGTGGTCCTGAAACTTGCCGGAAGATGCCCATCAGAGGAGACGATAAGGCATGCCGCCGGAGTTGCAGCCTTTTTGAGCAAGAACAGAAGCGCAAAAAAGGTTGAGGTAATCTTTACAGAGGCAAAGAATGTAAGAAAACCAAAGGGCGCAAGGCCGGGGCTTGTAACGGTAGCTGAATACAGGACCATCGTGGTAGAACCTCTGGAGCCTGAAGGCAGAAATAAGGGCAACTCTTGAGCCCTTCAAACAAAAAGGGGACACAGCCT
>DRQE01000031.1 GCA_011371515.1 Deltaproteobacteria bacterium | reverse complement strand
GCCTTCCTGACTTTCTGCATCTGAGTAGCGCTCTCTTTCCTTTTCCCTTTCGCTCTCTATTATCTCAAAGGTAAGGTCGTTTACGAGCAGCCCCTGTGTGTTCTCCCTTATTATTATCTTCTCTGCACCACCTCTCTGGAATATATCCTCGGGTTTTGCCACAAGAAGCATGAGGAAGGTGAGCATGTCCCGTTCGGTAAGCCCTTTTGTAAATGTTACGGTATGTATCTTTCTTAAGAAAAGCTCTCTTCCGAGGGATGAAGAAAATGGATGGGCACTGTGAACACCGTTTATGGAAATCTTTTTATCTGCTGCCTCCAGCTTTGCCTCTCCTTCCTCTTTTATGAGGTTCATTATCAGCCTGTAACAGTTTTTGACAGCCTCATCCCTGTTTGGATGTCCTTCGGGGTAGAAGTTAAGTGTCTTGACAGCCCTGTTCAGTTCAATTAGTATGTTTGTAATGTCCGCTTGCATGGGTTTTGGCGAACTTTCCCTGAATGGAAGTAATTTGTCGCTTAACCTATCATAAACAAATTGCCTTTGATTGTCAAACAGATGGAGTAGATGGGAAAGGTTAAAACAGAGTATGTCTGTCAGAGCTGTGGGTACTCAAGTGTCAAGTGGCTTGGCAGGTGTCCGGGCTGTGAGAACTGGAACACCCTTGTTGAAGAACGGATGTATGAACCAGCCACTTCCTCTCCTGCACGCACCTTTATAGATGTAGACTCTTCCTCACCATCTCCACTTACAGATGTGGATACCTCTATACAGTCAAGGCATCCCACCGGCATGGAAGAGTTCGACAGGGTTCTTGGTGGTGGTATGGTGCGGGGTGGCGTGGTGCTCGTGGGTGGAGACCCCGGGATAGGAAAGTCCACACTGCTTTTGCAGGCAATGGGAAAGGTTGCAAAAAGGGGCAACCTTGTGCTCTATGTATCGGGTGAGGAATCGGCTCGCCAGATAAAGATGCGTGCAGAAAGGCTTGGCATAGATAGTCCCAGTCTTCTTGTGTGGACAGAGATACTCGCAGAAAGGATAACAGAGAAGATAAAAGAGCTTCTGCCATCCTGTGTGGTGGTGGACTCTGTGCAGACCCTCTACAGCGGTGCGCTTTCTTCATCTCCCGGAAGTGTGAGTCAGGTGCGTGAGGTTACTGCCCTTCTTATATCCACGGTAAAGAGTCTCGAGATACCCCTCTTTCTCGTAGGGCATGTAACAAAGGACGGCTCCATAGCAGGTCCCCGTGTACTGGAGCACATGGTAGATACGGTGCTCTACTTCGATGGCTCTTCTGGTAACACTTACCGAATCTTAAGGGCCGTAAAGAACCGCTACGGCTCGGTAATGGAGATAGGGGTGTTCGAGATGGCAGACCGTGGACTCAGAGAGGTCAAAAACCCCTCCGAGATATTCCTTGCCGAAAGGCCAGAGGGTAGCTCGGGCTCGGCAGTTACGGCAAGCCTTGAGGGCACAAGGGTTGTGCTTGTGGAGATACAGGCGCTGGTCTCTCCGTCCTATCTCGGCATGCCGCGAAGAACCGTTGTGGGGCTTGACCCCTCAAGGGTTGCCCTGATAGGAGCAGTGCTTGAGAAGAAGGCCGGCATACGAATACTGAACCACGACATCTTCGTAAAGGTTGCAGGTGGCATAAGGGTGGATGAGCCCGCGGTAGACCTTGCGGTGGTGGCAGCCCTCGCATCTAACTTTCTTGACAGACCAGTTGATGAAGACACCCTGCTCTTTGGAGAGGTGGGTCTTGCCGGAGAGGTAAGGGGGGTTACAAGAGCAGAGCAACGCATAAAAGAGGCAGAAAAACTGGGCTTCAAAAGATGCATACTGGCGGAGGACTCTATAAAGGCGCTATCAAGCCCGAGCAGATGCACCCTTGAGGGAGTAAAAACGGTTAAAGAGGCTATAGATGTGCTCTTTGGCTAAAAGGCTGTTCGTTGTAGCCATGGTCGTATCGTCTCTTGCCCTCTCTTTGCAGGGCAGAGCCACGGCATCCACCACAGTCTACACTGTGCCAAACGATAAGGCACAGCTTCGCTATGCCATGGTCTTAAGAGAGCTCAAGGACTACCAGAAGGCTATAAAAGAGCTTGAGCGCCTGATAGCAAGTTATCCGTTAAGCCCTCTTAAGATGGATGCCCAGTTCTACCTTGCAGATACACTCTTCCTTAAAGGCGACTACACCGAGGCAGCACTACAGTTTGCCCAGTTCCTTGAAAACTGGCCTGCATCAAAGTTTCAAAGGCTTGCAGAAAAGAGGCTACAGGCAATAGAGCTTCTTACAGAGCCCCAGAGATGGCTTGCCCATCTTCCCGAAAAGAGGCCACCCTATTACGACTATCTTTCCTCACTTCCACGCAAAAGGGTGCCCTCTTCTTACATCTACGCACTGCCTGAAAAACGCTTTCCAGAGCTTTACTGGGCAATGTCTCTACCACCCAAAAGACGCCCTTTTTACGACTACATGGCAGCACTTCCAAAGAAAAGGCTACCCTCCTATCCATACACTGCTTATCTACCAGAGCGCAGAAGCCCCTCTGTGGACTACTACATGACAGGGCTGCCACAACGAAGACATCCTTCGGGCGAGTTCTACCTTGCCTCACTGCCGTCAAAGAGAATGCCCTCAACAGATGTGTTTGAACTGCCACCAAGAAGAAGCCCCTCTTTCAAACCCTCCATGTTTGCAGAAAAAGAGCCCCGAGACGGCATTACCACTACCAGACCCCTTAAGGCGGTTCAGGTGATGCTCTTTTCAGGCAGAACCCTTGAGGATGTGGAAGGAGAGATAAAGCGGCTTAAGACACACGGCATAGATACTATAATATTGAGGGTATTCCACAACCGTGGTGATCGTTTCTATCCCTTCGTAAGACCTGCAAGACACACACCACGGGCAGGTGTGTATTTTCGCACCTCCCATGCCCCTGTTGTGGCAGACATACTCACACCCATACTTGAGATGGCTCACCGTGAGGGCATAAGGGTGTTTGCATGGATGACCACAAGATACGCAAATTACGGCATAGAGCACATAGGAGAGCTTGCCTGCAGGGGATACGATGTAAGGAAAGAAAGATACTTCAGGTGCAGAGGGCTTGACCTATTTAACGACACAGTGGTGGAACACATAAAGGCACTCTACCGTGACCTTGCAAAATACCCCATAGATGGCATCCTCTTTCAGGACGACCTTATACTCAAGTACAACGAGGGCTTGACCCCCGTGGCTATAAGAAGGTTCAAGGAAGAGACAGGCCTTGAGCTTGAACCATCAAGACTCTATCGTATAAGAGAAGACTCTATTATAACCTATACCCCGCTTTTCTGGCAGTGGGCTACATGGAAGAACAACCGAATAATACACATAATAGACGAGCTGAAAAGAACCGTAAGAGAGCTCAACCCTGATGTTAAGTTTGCCATAAACCTTATGTACGAGAACCTTACGAGCCCCTCCAATGCCCTTGCATGGTTCTCACAGGATATTGAGAAGGTTGCCCAGAAGGGCTTCGACTACTACGCCATAATGGCATATCAGAAGCAAATATCCGATGAGCTGCGCAAGGACATGGCAGAGGTTGAAAAACTTATACTTAAGATGACCGACAGGGCTAAACGTATTGTTGGAGTTCCAGACAAAATTTTGATAAAATTACAAACTATAGACTGGAAGACTGGTAGACCCCTTGCTGAAAGAGACATAATAAAACTTGCAAAGAAGGTCAAGAAGATGGGCGTAAGTGTGGCGGTTGTTCCGTACAGATACGACTTTCCCTATGCTGAGCTTGCAGGCAGCCATGATAACTGAAAACTCTTCACAGGGGGCAATCTATAAGGAGGAAAAGACCCTATGCCACACAGATTTATAAAGATGCAGGAAGCCATATGTGGTATATGTGAATGCAGAATAAAGGATAACACTTTGTTCTCTACCCTTACAGAAAGTGAGCTTGACGCACTCAAGGGTGTCGTCAGTATGCACTCCTACAGGAAAAAGGAAATCATCTTCATGGAAGGAGATGAGTGCAGGGGTTTCTATGTGGTAAGAACGGGCCGTGTGAAACTTGTAAGGACGGCAAAGGACGGCAGAGAGCAGATAATAAAGATATGCTCCCCCGGAGAACTCTTTGGCCTCGAGGTCTTCAACGAAGAAGAACACTACGGCAACAACGCCATAGCCATGGAAGATACAGATGTGTGTTTCATAAAGAAAGAGGACTTTTTCTCGGTACTTCGCAAGAAACCCACCATAGCCAACAAGATCCTTATAGCCCTTGGCAGAGAGCTTCATCAGGCATATGAGCGTATAGGAAGCCTTGGTATAATGAACGCAAGGGAGAAACTGGCAAGCCTTCTACACACACTTGCCACTGAGTACGGTGACGAATGTGAAGAAGGGGTCAGGCTCAACCTTACCCTTTCAAGGCTTGAAATAGCCGAGCTTCTTGGCATAACACAGGAGACATCCATAAGGCTTCTTAAGAGCTTCAAGGAAGAGGGAATAATAAAGATAAGAAGAAAAGAGATAATAATAACCTCCATGGACAGACTTGCCGAGATAGGAGGGGTTCTTTAAGAATCTTTCTTTTATGACCTTTTCCATACGCACAAAACTTACCTTCTGGTATACATCGCTTCTTGCCATAAGCCTTATCCTTTTTGGACTCAGTTTTTTTTATGCCCTCTCGAAGATATACATGAACCGCATAGACCGTGAGATAAGCTCTGTTGCAGGGCTCATGGTACACACCATTGTGGAGCCTCCCGGAAGGCTCAGGCTACCGAAAAACTTCGACATAATACTCGAACGCTTCTTCGGATTGCGCATAAGGGGAAACTACATACAGGTGCTCACCCCTGATGGCAGGGTTGCAGGAAGGTCTTCAACCCTTGAGGGGCTCGAGCTACCACTTACCGAGAGTGCATACAGAAGGGCACTGGACGGAAAGAGAACCTACGAGACCGTAAGAACCTTTGGCGTATATCCTGTAAGGATACTTACCCTGCCCGTGGTGGTCAAAAAGACGGGGCTCGTGGCAATAATACAGGTGGCAACGAGCCTTGAAGGCATGGAAGAGATATTCCACTACATGATCTACTTCTTCAGTTTCGGCATAGTTCTGTCGATTATTATAGCTGGCGGTGTGGGCTGGTTTCTGGCAGGAAAGGCACTCAAACCCGTGGACGAGATGACCCGTATCGCCCGAAGAATCACCGCTGAGAGGCTCAACCAGCGGCTTCCAATAGTAAAGCCCGATGACGAGCTGGGACGCCTTGCCTCCACATTCAACGAGATGATAGCAAGGCTTGAAAGGTCCTTCCGCCAGATAAAACAGTTCACAGCCGATGCCTCTCACGAACTCAAAACGCCCCTTACCGTCATGAAGGGTGAGGTGGAGGTGGCACTCAAAAGCCGTGCAGACGAGAAGGAGTTGAGAGAGGTTCTTGTAAGCATCCTCGAAGAGATAGACAGGATGAACGAGGTCATAAAGGGCCTTCTTACCCTTGCAAGGACAGATGTGGAAGAGGCTACCATAAAAGAGCCTGTAAGCCTTGATGGCATAGTACAGGAAAGATGTGAACAATTTAAGAAACTTGCAAACACGAAGGGGCTTAAACTCAACATAGACATAGAAAAGGACGTTGTGGTGCTTGCCGAGCCTGTGCGAATAGGTCAGGTTATATACAACCTTGTGGACAATGCCATAAAGTATACCCCCAGAGGCGGCAGCATAAGTGTAACACTTAACAAGAGGGGCAGATGCGCCATACTCAGAGTGAGTGATACCGGCATCGGCATACCAGAAGAGGAGCTACCCTACATATTCGACAGGTTCTACCGTGTGGACAAGGCAAGAACAGGCGGAAGCGGGGTTGGTCTCGGGTTGAGTATATGTAAGGAAATAATAAACACCTACGGGGGGAAGATAGAGGTGGAAAGCAAGCCCAACGAGGGAACCACATTTACCGTATACCTTCCCCTTGCAGAAGAACACACAATGAAGGAGGTGGATTAAATGTATGTAGGAGTACTCACTGGAGGGGGCGATTGCCCCGGACTCAACGCGGTAATACGGGCGGTTGTAAGAAGGGGGCTTCAGCTTGACATGAAGTTTGCCGGCATAAGAGACGGATGGAAGGGCCTTCTTGAGCTATCTGTGGCTCCACTTACGAAGGAAGCAATATCAGGGCTTCTTCCCAAGGGCGGCACCATACTGGGCACATCGAGGACCAACCCCCTTAAGACAAAGGAGGATACA
Source organism: Deltaproteobacteria bacterium (assembly GCA_011371515.1). GTDB lineage: Bacteria > Desulfobacterota > GWC2-55-46 > GWC2-55-46 > DRQE01 > DRQE01. The sequence goes on along the minus strand of DRQE01000031.1, from coordinate 2,451 downwards.
GAGAAACTTACGGCAAACATAAAGAAACTCGGGCTTGATTGCATAATAGCCATCGGTGGAGACGACACCCTTGGGGTTGCAACAAAGCTCTACAGGATGGGCATAAACACCATTGGAGTGCCAAAGACCATAGACAACGACCTTTCTGCCACAGACTTTACCTTTGGATTCGACACAGCGGTAAGTATCGTTACCGAAGCCCTCGACAGGCTTCACACCACCACAGAGGCACACCACAGGGTGATGGTGGTGGAAGTCATGGGAAGACACGCCGGCTGGATAGCCGTCTACGGTGGTCTTGCAGGTGGTGCAGACCTTATACTGATACCGGAAAAGCCCTTCAACATGGATGTGGTCTGTGGGGTGGTAAGAAAAAGAAGAAACGAGGGCAAAAACTTCAGCATAATAGTGGTTGCCGAAGGCGCCTATCCTGAAGAGGTTGGCGGCATGATAACGAAGGATACAGAGCTCGACTCTTTCGGCCATGTAAGGCTTGGTGGAGTGGGCGAATTTCTTGCCAAAGAGATAGAGAAGAGAACGGGCATAGAGACCCGCCATGTGGTGCTTGGACACCTTCAAAGAGGTGGCACCCCCACAGCCTTCGACCGCATACTCGCAACCCGCTACGGTGTCAGGGCGGTTGAGCTTGCACATGAGGGAAGATTTGGTAGAATGGTTGCTCTCAGGGGAAACCAGATAGTGGATGTATCTCTGGAAGAGGCAACAGGAGAGACCAAAACGGTTGACGAAGAGCTCTACAGAATAGCCAGTATATTTTTCGGGTAAGCTGTCCTGATGGAACCAAGAGAGGTTATCTCCGAGGCAGAAGAGAGGTTTGAACGATGGCGTAAGACCACAGGACTTATCACGGGTCCTGTGGTCTTTGTAATACTCTATTTTCTTCCCTTTCCCTCTCTTACTCACGAGGCACACATGCTTCTCTGTGTCATAGGGCTGGTGCTGGTCTTCTGGCTCACAGAGGCTCTACCCATACCTGTGACAGCCCTTCTCGGTGCGGTACTCAACATATTGCTCGGGGTGGCTTCGGCAAAGGAGGTCTTCTCACCCTTTGCCCATCCACTGGTGTTTCTCTTTATCGGCAGCTTCATCCTTGCAGAGGCAATCTCACTGCACGGGCTGGACAAACGCTTCTCCCTTGCCATACTTTCCATACGCTTTCTTGAGCGTAACCCCACAGGGCTTCTCTTTGCCTTTGGTATCATAGCAGCAGGCACATCCATGTGGGTGAGCAACACCGCCTCTACCGCCATGATGTTGCCCATAGCCATGGGCATTCTTTCTGCCATAGAAGATGCACAGATAAGAAGGCAGGATTTCAACTTCAACCGCTTTTCCACCATGATGATGCTCATGATAGCCTATGGAGCCTCTGTGGGAGGCATTGCAACCCCTGTGGGCACGCCACCAAATCTTATAGGTATAGGCATGATAGACACCCTATTGGGTGTAAAGATAGGCTTTTTTGAGTGGATGGGCTTTGCCATTCCCATAACGGTGGCTATGTTTGGCTTTCTCTTTCTTCTTCTTGGACCCATAGGTGGCTACGGAAGGATAAGACTCGACATAAGAGACTATATAGTGAGGAATCGTGCCTTACTCGGTAGCTGGAGCCGTGGAGAGATAAACACAGCCATAGCGTTCTCTATTACTGTATTTTTGTGGATACTCCCGAGTATCGCTGGTATGGTGCTCGGCAAGACCCATCCCGTAAGTGAGCTTCTTGCGGCAAGGCTCAATGCGGGGGTGGTTGCCATTATGGGTGCGGTGCTACTATTTCTGTTGCCTGTATCCCTTAAGGAGTGCCGCTTTACCATGACATGGAGACAGGCTGTCGGAATAGACTGGGGCACCATAGTGCTCTTCGGTGGAGGCTTAAGCCTCGGCAAACTCATGTTTTCCACAGGGCTTGCCGAAAACTTCGGCCGATGGCTTACGGGTTTTTCAGGGGTCTCGGATGTATGGGGGCTTACTGCAATGGGTATTATCTTTGCGATAATACTCAGTGAGACCACTTCCAACACAGCCTCTGCCAATATGGTAATACCCCTCATAATAGCCATAGCACAGAGCCTCGATATACCAGCTCTACCTCCAGCCCTTGGAGCATGTCTTGGGGCAAGTTTCGGCTTTATGCTGCCCGTGTCAACCCCACCAAATGCAATAGTCTATGGCTCAGGGATGGTGCCCATACTCTCAATGGTCAGGAAGGGAATTCTTTTCGATATAGGCGGCTTTTTCATAATACTATTTGGCGTTATGGGTATGTGCTATCTTTTTGGCTGGCTCTAAGATGACCCGTTTTATAGCAGACACAATGCTCGGAAAACTCGCCCTGTGGATGAGAATAATGGGGTTCGATGTGGAATACCATAACAGCATAGAAGATGAAGCCCTCATAGAGAGAGCCCTTGTAGAAGACAGGCTGCTTCT
>DRQE01000030.1 GCA_011371515.1 Deltaproteobacteria bacterium | reverse complement strand
CCTGCCACAGCCCACACAGCCCTTTGTCGTAAACTTTACAGGGTAGAAGTTGAACTTGCACATGAACCTGTTTCGCCACCTTTTGTACTGGGTGTCCCTCGGGTTGTGCCCGCTTGCATGGAGTGTGAAGGAATCAAACTGGCAGGCATCCCAGTTCTTCCTTCTTTCTCCCTCTATGTATGTGCCCTCGTCAACCATGTCGAAACACCTGCAAGTGGGGCATGTAAAGGTGCAGGCTCCACAGCCCACACACTTTCTTGCAAGCTCTGCCCATATTTCACTGTCATAGTGGGACCTGTCTTTAAGGAACTCAACTATCTTCTCTATATCAACACCCTCTATGGGCTCAGGATTTGCTATCTCCTTTAGCCCTGCATCATTCCATTCTGTAAATACATCTTTGAACTCCTCGACAAATGCCTTACCCTTATCTGTTGTAGCCTCTACAAGGTAGTCTCCATCCACTGTCTCTTTAAGAAAGATGTCTGCCCCTTCTCTTCCCTCGGGGGAAACACCAACGGTTGTGCAGAAACACTCATCGTCTGAAGATGTGCAGGCAACCGTCATTATAACAGCACTGTCTTCTCTTTTGGTGTAGAACTCGTCTATAAAGTCCCATGTGAAGATCTTTCTTACAGACCCGCACGATGCTGCATCACAGGGTCTTACGCCAAAGAGCACCGTTCTCTGGGGCTCCACCCTTACATCCTCAACCTCAACGCCCTCTTTCATGAGCCTGAACTTGAGTATGGGCTCTGTCTGGGGAAAGAAGAACTCCTTTATGGAGTTTCTTGGCACTATGTAGTCCCAGACAATCTGCTCCGTGCTGTCCACCTCTGCGTAGACCACCTGACGGGCAAGAGTCTTCGGGGCAACAAAGCGCCCGCCCTTTTCTCTAACCCCGTCTATGAGTTTCTGTAGGTCTTCTCTTTTAAGTAGAGTCTTTTCCATCACTTTATAAAGTCCTCTTTGTCTTCAGTGTCGTATACTATAAGTGGTGGGTGTGTGTTCGGGTCATAGCCTGAACGGTACTCAAAGGCATCCTTGACCACGAGCACCAGCTTCTGGTTTATAATATTCAGCGGTATGTTCACAGGGCATGCCCTCTCACACTCACCACAGAAGGTGCATCTACCAGCCAGATGCATCGCCCTTATAAGGTTCCATGCAAGGTTCCCCCTCGGATGTGCCGAAGTCTCTATCCACTGGGGCATGTTCTTCTCGGTTATACACCTCTCACAGTAACAAAGGGAGCAGACCTGTCTGCAGGCATAACACTTTATACACCTTGAAAAATGGTCCATCCAGAACTGCCACCTCTCATCAGGGCTCATGGCGTCGATTTCCCTTATCTTATCGAACACCATACCCACAGGCTCTTCAGGAGGGGTGAAGTCCACAGGCTCACCAACCACTGTGTCTGCAATGTGAGGCTCACGAACATCACAGTTGTGACACTTCACTGGCATAATCTCTGGCTTAAGCTCGCCTTTCCAGAGCTCCTGCCTGTAGACAACTCCGTTACACCTTACCCCTATGATGTAGACATCCTCTCTTTTAAGCTGCCCCTCTGCTATGAGCACTGCAATGTTCTTTATGTCACAGCCCTTTGCCACTATGGCAGGTCTTCCGAGCTTCTGTATGTCCGGATACTTACGGGTAAGATAGACACTTAAGTTGTTCACACAGAGGGGGTTGAATATAAGCCTTTCTGCCTCCTCCGGTTTTCTTATGAATACAGGTGTGGTCCTTGTCTTACGGCGGTTCCAGCCGTAGCCTATGACCACACTCACCTCACCACTTTCAAGAAGCTCTCTTGCCTTCTCTCTAAGCTCTTTCTCCATAGCTACTTTTTAAGCCCCCTGTATTCCATGAATGGTCCAAGCTTCTTTACCTCTTCTGTAATCTTGTTTATAAGGTCAACCCACTTTATAGCCTCCGATGCAGACACCCAAGAGAAGTGGAGCCTTCCCTCTGGTATGCCCACAAAGTCCATAAGGTTCTTGAATACTATCCAGCGCCTTCTTGCATGGTAGTTGCCCGTTGTGTAGTGGCAATCCCCCGGATGGCAACCAGAAACGAGCACACCGTCTGCACCGTTCTCGAATGCCTTTATTATAAAGAGCGGATCTATTCTACCCGTACATGGCAGCTTCACTATCCTCACATTGGGGCTATAGTGCATACGGCTTGTGCCTGCAAGGTCAGCGCCTGCATAGGTACACCAGTTACAGACGAATGCCATTATCTTTGGTTCCCAGCCCTCTTCTATCTTCTTCTCTTCCATCTTTAAGACCCCTTTAAAAGGCGTTTATTGCTGCAAATACCTCTTCATCCCTGTAGCCTGCAAGGTCAATACACTTGCTCCTACATGCTGCAACACACACACCGCAGCCCTGACAAACACCTTCATTGACCTTTGCGTGCCACTTTATTATGTTGCCCTCTCTGTCTCTTATAGCCTCTTTCTCTATAGCCTTATATGGGCATGCGGTAAGGCAATCCCAGCATGCGTTACACACGCGGGTGTCCACATGCGCCACTATGGGCTCACGGGCAAGTTTTTCCTTTGCAAAAAGCGAGAGCACCTTGCTTGCGGCAGCACTACCCATGCTCACAGAATCAGGTATATCCATAGGACCTATACAGGTGCCTGCAAGGTAGATGCCTGCGTTTACGGTCTCAACGGGTCTTAATTTCGGATGATACTCGTTGTAGAAGCCGTATTTGTCGTATCCTATACCAAGTTTTTGGGCAAGCTCTATTGCACTCTTTCTTGGCACTATGGCTGTGGCAAGAACAACCATATCTGCCTCTATCTCAACCTGTGTGCCACTTAAGGTGTCTGCACCCTGCACTATGACCTTGCCATTCTTCTCATAAACCCTTGAGACTCTTCCCCTCAGATACATTGCCCCGTCGTGCTCTATAGCCCTTCTTACAAACTCCTCATAGCGCTTTCCGCCAGACCTTATATCCATGTAGAACACATAGGCCTGTCCGTGGTGGACCTTGTGTTTGTAGAGCATGGTGTGT
>DRQE01000029.1 GCA_011371515.1 Deltaproteobacteria bacterium | reverse complement strand
CTGCGAGTAAAAACACATAAACAAGGAGGCGAAGGATAATGAAGGGAAGAGTTCTGGTGTTATTACTGGTATTCCTCACTGGTGGACTTATACTCCTTTCAGCCACCAGCGGGCTCGCTGAATATGGCGACATAGTGCTGAACACGAAAAAGGAGAGTATGAAAGAGGCGGGGGGCAAACCTGTTGTTTTCCCTCACTGGTTCCACAGGATAAGGTTTAAGTGCAAGGTATGTCATGAGGACATCTTCATCATGAAGAAGGGGGCTAACGATATTACCATGCAGGCGATAATGGATGGAGAGTTCTGTGGCAGGTGCCACAACGGGCTTATAGCATGGGAGCCACTGTACTGTGACAGGTGTCATTCCTATGAGGGTAAGTAGTCTTTTTTTGAAAGGAGGCATGAGTGATGAAAGCAATGGGTAGATTCACGAAGATAATCCTTTTACTGGCTGTGGTAGTATTTACAGGTTGCATGGTCTTCAATCAGGCAGAGGAGGTGGTTGCCCAGAACAAGAAGGAAGCCACCCCCGTGATAGATCCTGACGATCCAACAAGCATCATATATCTCGATACCCGCGGTAAACTGGCAGGCACAGGTGATCCGACCAAACCTGCAAGTGAAGCCTACAAGGCTGGTATGGGCTGGCATCCACAGGCTCTTGCTGCACAGGGTCTGCCGAAAGACAAATACGGACTCGTTGACTGGGCAAAGGTCGTAAAGGACGGGCTCATAAAACCAAGAGGCACACTTGACCCAGATGCCGAAGAGATGCCACCCCTTGACATGGACATAATAATACCCGCAAAGGGTAAGTTCGTGAACGATGTTAAGTATCCTCACTGGATTCACACATACTGGCTTAAGTGCGAGGTCTGTCATCCCAAGATATTCGTGCCAGCCAAAGGGCAGAACAACATGTCAATGGTGGGTATAGTCAATGGTGAATGGTGTGGTAGGTGCCATGGCAAGGTTGCATTCCCGCTTACAGACTGTAACCGCTGCCATACAGAACCCAAACAGTCATCGAACAAGTAGTAGCGTAGAATGAAAGCTCTAAGATACATCATCTTTTCCATATCAGCTATTTTCGTCCTGTCCCTCGTAAGTCCACCTGCATCCACTGGTGCAGGTGGACTTGGGGACATGGTCTTCGACGACAAGCTCGACAGCATGAAAGAGGCTGGCGTGGGCCCAGTAGTCTTTCCCCACACGCGCCACGAAGAGCTCTACCAGTGTGAGGAGTGTCATCCCTCCATATTCAAAGACAAACGGGGGGCTAACGATATGTCCATGAAGGCAAACATGGATGGACAGTTCTGTGGCACCCCTGCATGTCATGACTCCATAGGGGCATTCCCCCTATACATGTGCAACAAGTGCCATACCAATGTGAAGCAACCCTGATTCAGCTCATCCACATGGCTTAAAGAAGGCTTCCAGCCTCCCGGTCGAGAAGCCAGACAAGTTCTCCCCTTTCAGGTCTTACAAGCTCTGCAGGAAGTGAGCCCGAAGGCTCTTCAATGACCTTTTTTACTGTCTCTGCCTTTTCTCTTCCTGCCACCATGAAGACCACACATTGCGCCATGTTAACGACAGGAAGTGTAAGGGTTATCCTCCACCCAGAGGGACGAAAGTCTGTGGATACAGCCACGGCAATCCTCTTCTTCTCAAAGATAGCCCTATCTCCCGGAAAGATGGAGAGCACATGCCCATCACTACCCATACCAAGGTAGACAAGGTCGAAGTGGGGTTTACCGCCAAAAAACTCTTTTACCTCTTTCTCGTATCTTTCCGCACACTCGTGCGGTGGCAGGGCGGTCTCTATTCTGTGAAAGTTCTCTTCAGGAAGTGAAATACCTGAAAGAAGGCTTTCCCTTATCATCCTGTAATTGCTGTGTGGATGGTCTGGAGCAACCCACCTTTCGTCTCCCATAAAAAGATGTATCCCCTGCCAGTCCACACCAGACCTGCTGGCAAGAAGGCGATAGAAACCCTCAGGGGTTCTGCCGCCTGAAAGAACGACTGTCTTTGTGCCCTCTCCGGTGGTGTGGTCGAGAAAGAGCTTGAGTGCCCTTCTGTTGAGCTCTTCCAGATCGTCGCATATATGGACAGAAGGTGTCATATCCTGAGCTCTCTGTTGAGCTGTCTTGAGACCCCGTAGTTGGCTGCTCCAAAAAGTACTACCTCTGGTTTGAGTATGACATGAACCGGCAACTCTTCGAGAAACTCTCTGAACCTTCCCTTCCTGACAAAGGAAGCCATAAATCTGCCATCTTTCATAGCACTCAACACCTTTGGGGCTATGCCCCCACCCACATAGACCCCACCGCGGGCAAGCCCCTTCAAGGCAAGGTTAGATGCCTCCCGTGCCAGAACGGATACGAATATCTCAAGGGTCTCTCTGCAGGCAAGGTCCCCGTACTCTTTTAGGGCCTCTTCTGTTATGACAGAAGGTGGGTCCTCCTTTTCGAACCTTTCCCGTATCCTGTTGGGAACGAGCCTTTCCATGCTCAAAAAATCGTATATATTCTTTATTCCCTGCCCCGAGGCAACCCGCTCGTAGCTTACATGCCCGTACTTCTCCTGCAGGTAGAAGAGTAAGCCCACCTCAACAGGGCTTTCTGGGGCAAAGTCTGCATGTCCACCCTCTGATGGCACAGGAATGTATCTGCCATTGTTATAGACCACGATGGACTCACCAAGCCCTGTGCCAGCGCATATGAGGGCTATATTGCCCTCCCTCTTTGTGCCCTCGTTCAGGGTGAAAAGCTCCTCCTCTTGAAGAAGGGGTATGCCCCATGCACATGCCACTATGTCGTTTATAGCGTATACCTTTCCAACATTGAGCTCTTTTTTGAGCTCCTCTTTATCTATAATCCAGTTTATGTTGGTAAGTCTTATGGGACCATCGCCCACAGGAGCGGCTATGCCGAGTGAAAGGAATGGTAGAGATGTGTTCTTGAGATTCTCTTTCTTGACGAAACTATCTATGACTTCCAAGAGGCTGCGGAACTGACTGTTCAGGAATCTCTCTTTCTTTATTAAATGTGGCAGCTCACTCTTTATGGTGAAAAGTCCGAGCTCTGTCTTCGTGCCCCCCACATCTGCTGCTATGAACACCTCGCCATAGGGCATCTCTTATTCCCCTTTTTCAGTCTTTCTTCTCCTTAACACTGTGTCCACCAAACTCTCTTCTCATGGCAGCAAGAAGCCTTTCTGCAAAGGAGTCTTCCACCCTTGAACGAAACCTTCTGAAAAGCGATTCCGTTATTGCAGGCAGATGCACGCTCATGTCCACCGCCTCTTTCACCATCCACCTGCCCTCACCTGAGTCCTCCACATAGGCACGGAGGCTTTCAAGGTGAGCATCCTTCTTGAACGCAAGCTCTATTAGCTCCAGCAACCATGACCTTATAACACTTCCATGGTTCCACAGATTGGAAAGTCTCGCAAAGTCTATCCCATCTCTGTATGGCGATGCCCAGATAAGCTCAAACCCCTCTGCATAGGCTTCCATCATGGCGTATTCTATTCCGTTGTGGACCATCTTTACGAAGTGTCCTGCTCCAGTTCTGCCACAGTAGAGGTAGCCATCCTTCTGGGCAAGGCTTTTGAATATTGGTTCAAGGTGCTGGTAGACCTCTTTCTTTCCACCTATCATAAGGCAATAGCCTTCTTTGAGCCCCCATATACCACCGCTTGTTCCCACATCCACGAAGTGTATGCCTTCTCTTTCAAGCTCTTCAGCCCTTCTTATGGCCTCCTTGTAGTAGGAGTTACCCCCATCTATTATAATATCGCCCTTTTCCAGATAGTCTTTAATCCCCTCTATGACATCGTCCACAGGCTTTCCGTGGGGCACCATTATCCACACAACCCTTGGTGGCTCAAGTGACAGGGCAAGCTCTTTAAGAGAGTTTGCCCCTCTTATTCCGTAATTTGCTGCCTCCCTTATCTTCTCTGGTGTATTGTTGTATCCGTAAACGGTGTGCCCCTCCTCCACGAGCCTTCTTGCCATATTCATACCCATACGGCCAAGCCCAACCATGCCTACCTGCATAGCCTTATTACCTCCATGTTTTTAAGATTTCCTATATGTTATCTCTTATAAAATCACCCACTCTTCTGAGTGCTTCTGGGGATAGCTTCTTAAGGTTGAAAAGCAGCACCTTTCTTCCCCTCTTCTCAAGGCTCTCCATGTCTGCAAATGCTTGGGAGAGGATGAGGTTGCCAAAGGTGTAGTCTCTGTGGGGTATGGGGATGTCTACTTCTGGGGTGTGTGTTATGATTATGAATGCTGCATCCTGTGTGCCACCCTTGTGAAGCTGGCCTGTTGAGTGCAGGTATCTTGGACCATAGCCAAACTGTGTGGCAACACCCAACTTTTCGGTAATAAGCGCCCGTATGGGCTCAAGCTCGTGGTAGAACTCCTCCCTATCAGGAGGTATATAGGCAAGAAGCCCTGTATACCAGCCCTCTTTTATGGAGCTTAAGAACTCTTCAACCTCCGTGGCAGAGTATATGGTAAAGAGCTCTTCTTCTCTTACAGGCTCTGGAAGGTGTATGCCCTCTTCGAGCATCCTTCTTGTGCGTCTTTTCGTCTCTTCCACATTGGGCTGGTCGAAGGGGTTTATGCCAAGCACTGCCCCGCAGCAGGCTGTAGCCACCTGCCACCTTACGAACTCAGCCCCTATGCTGTATACATCTCCAAGCTCTATCTCAACTATCGGATGGTCCTTGGCAGCTTCTGGAAGCTCTGGCATCCTGTCAGCAAGCCCTATGGATACAAAGAGTCTATCGCTACCGTACCTTTCAGCAGGGGGCTCAAGGGCTATGGGCACAACTCCTCTACCCTCCTTGCCGGTGCTTTCTGCTATGAGCTGCTCCAGCCACAGGGCAAACCAGCCGATCTTCTCTGTGGTGAGGAATGTGAGCTTGTCTCTGCCCATAAGGGCAAGAACTCCCATGGTGGCTCCAAGCACAAGCCCGGGCGACTGGTCTGCCATGCCAAGGCAGTCCTCGAGCATCTTTTCTGCCTCAAGAAGGAGCCTTTCCGTATCCACACCCATAAGGGTGGCGGGCAGAAGCCCGAAAAGGGATAGGGCAGAGTATCTGCCACCTATGTCAGAAGGGTTTATAAAGGTCTCTCTGAACCCTTTCTGGCGTGCAATCTCTGTGAGTCTCGTGCCCTCGTCTGTTATTGCAACGAAGTGTTTTCCCGCCTCATCGCCAACCTTCTGTTTTGTTCTCTCGTAGAAGTGTTCAAACAGGGTGAGAACCTCAAGGGTTGTGCCTGATTTACTGGCAACTATGAAGAGGGTATTCTCTGGATCAAGCCTTTCTGTAATATCTCTTATGTGGTGCGGGTCTGTGGTGTCTATAACTGTAAGGGCTGGCATTCCTTCTGCCCTCTCGAACACCTTGGAGAACATCAACGGAGCAAGGCTTGACCCTCCCATCCCTATAAGCAGCACATCGGTTATCCCCTCCTTTCTGACCTCTTCTGTGAGGCTGTACATGGAGGGAAGCATCTTTCTTGAGAAACCCGTAACATCGAGCCAGCCAAGTGCCCCTTTTATCTGCTCTATTGTAGAGGGGTCTTCTTTCCACAGGGTGGCATCTTTTCTGGAGAGCCTCTCTACGAAAGCCTGCTCTTTCAGTTCATTCAGCTTCTTCTGTATCTCGGGGGTGTACTCTTTAAGATGGTACTTTACGGTTATCATGACCTCATCTTCTCGAGTAACTTCAGTGCCTCGTTTTCTATATTCTCGGCAGTAAATCCGAATTTCTCAAATAGAATCTTGTATGGTGCCGAGGCACCGAACCTGTCTATACCTATGGTTACCCCTTCATAGCCTGTATAGCGGTGCCATCCAAGGGTTGAGCCTGCCTCTATGGAGACCCTTGCCCTAACACTCGGGGGCAGCACATCTTCTCTGTACTCTTTATCCTGCATCTCAAAGAGTTCCCAGCTCGGCATGTTTACAACCCTTACCCTTATCCCCTTCTCTTTGAGCCTCTGCCACGCCTCAAGCGCAAGATGGACCTCTGAGCCTGTTGCTATAAGAATGAGCTCCGGGGTGTTATCGCAGTCTGCGATAACATAGGCGCCCTTTTCAAGGTCTTCGGGGCTCGAGCAACCATACTTAGCCCTGTCTATGACAGGCACACCCTGTCGGGTAAGAAGAAGTGCAGTAGGTCCATCCTTTCTTTCAAGGGCAACCTTCCATGCGGTAACGGTCTCACTGGCATCAGCAGGTCTTATGACCACAAGGTTGGGCATGGCTCTGAGAGAGGCTATGTGTTCTATCGGCTGGTGTGTTGGACCATCCTCACCAAGCCCTATTGAATCATGGGTGAACACATATATCACATGTAGCCCTGACATGGCTGCCATCCTTATGGCAGGCCTCATGTAGTCTGAGAACACAAGGAATGTCCCGCCAAAGGGCACAAGCCCTGCCAGTGCCAGCCCGTTCATTATTGCACCCATGGCGTGCTCTCTTATGCCGTAATGGATGTTTCTTCCCACACCATTGGGCAGAAAGTCTCCAACCCCCTTCATGTATGTGTTGTTCGATGGGGCAAGATCAGCAGAGCCACCTATAAGGAAGGGTGTCTTCTCGGCAATACTGTTCAACACCTTTCCAGATGCCTTTCTCGTTGCAACCCCGCCATCTTCGGGGCTGAACTGTGGCAGAAGCTCCTTCCAGTCTGAAGGATGGTTGCCCTTTATAATCCCCTTTATCTCTGCTGCAAGCTCGGGGTATTTTTCAGCATACTCGTCAAACAACCTCTGCCAGCTCTCTTCAAGCTCTCTACCCCTTTCTACCGCCTTTCTCATGTGTGTGAGCACCTCATCAGGTATGTAGAACTCTGGCTCAAGGGGCCAGCCCAGATGTTTCTTGGTTGCAATGACCTCTTCTTTACCCAGTGGAGCACCGTGCACATCAGGGGTGTCCTGCTTGTGTGGGCTGCCGTAGCCTATGTGGGTTCTGACAAGGATAATAGAGGGCATGTCTTTTGTCTCCCTTGCCTCCTTTATGGCAGCCTCTATGGCATCGAGGTCGTATCCATCCACCCTCTGGGTGTGCCATCCCAGTGCCCGAAACCTTGCCTCAACATCCTCTGTGAAGGTAAGCTCTGTTGAGCCCTCTATGGTTATCCTGTTGTCCGAGTAAAGGTATACCAGACTTCCGAGTTTCAGGTGCCCTGCAATACTTGCCGCCTCGTTTGATACACCCTCCATTATGTCCCCATCGCTCACTATGGCATATATGTTGTAATCGAAGAGCGGGAAGCCTTGCCTGTTGTAGCGCTCGGCAAGGTATCTTTGAGCCATCGCCATGCCAACCCCATTGGCAAAGCCCTGTCCAAGTGGGCCTGTGGTGGTCTCAATACCTATCTCTGGGTGGTATTCAGGGTGCCCCGGAGTTTTGCTACCCCACTGGCGAAAGTTCTTGAGTTCTTCAAGTGAAAGCTCGTAGCCTGTAAGATGCAGTAGCGAATACAGAAGCATCGAGCCATGTCCGGCAGAGAGTACAAAACGGTCTCTACCCGGCCAGTAGGGGTTGGCTGGGTTGTGCCTTAAGAACCTCGTCCAGAGCACATACGCCATGGGAGCATCTCCCATCGGCATCCCAGGGTGTCCCGACTTTGCCCTTTCTACCGCATCCACGGCAAGAAACCTTATGGTGTTTATACAGAGTGCGTCTATATCTTTCATAGGAACCTCACATGTGTTTTTATACTATATCGGTCTTTTTCTTCTCTTCTGGAACCACAATGCCTCCTGACATTATAACCTTGAAGGCATCCTCCACACTCATGTCGAGAGGT
>DRQE01000028.1 GCA_011371515.1 Deltaproteobacteria bacterium | reverse complement strand
TGGGCTCAACAGAGCCTTTCTGTTGCCCCATGTCATTGGACTCAATCCTGTTTTCTGCCACACCCGTGGTCTCCTGTCTGGATAGCCTTTCGGCTATGTGTCTGGTAGGATGCACTGATGGTCTGTTTTCGTCCGTCGGTCTGGACTGTTGGGTCCTCTCCCTTCCTGTAAGGAGTTCCCTGTAAGTAGTATCGCTATCCACACCTCTATCTTCAACAGGCACTCCCTGTTGTAACTCTTCTGCTCCTCTATTCTGTTCTGTCTGTTCAGGTGTAGAAGGTAGCCTTTCTGAAGACTCCACAGTCTGCCTTATGGGTGGTAAAGTAACCTCTTTGTGAGCAGGCTTGTTGTTTATCTTCGGCAGGGGCACATTCTTTATACTCTCTCCGCCCTGTTCTGCGGCGGATGTGTCGTCAAAAAGCCCTTTTAGTATCTTTGTTGCTTTACCTGTTTCCTCAGCAACCTCTTCTGGGTTGAGCTTTCCGTATGCTTCCTGCTGACTCATAAGGGTTAGAAGTGTCTCCATACCAGTATTACCACCGAGGTCTTCGTCCATACCTTCTTCGTTGACATTAAGTTTCTGAATAAGTTTCATAATGGCATTGAATGAGGCTGTATTCTCCTCTTCAGTGTCTGCCCTATCTACCGGAAGAAACTGGGCACCACCCTCTATGAATAATGCGAATATGCTTGCCTCTACCTGCATATCCTGTATCCTCCTCCTGCCCTCTATAGAATTGCAAAGCCTGTGCCACAAAGAGAGCAGTAGATTTTCTTTTTGAAATTCAAGGGATTACAGCAAACAAGTCTTTTCTTGTTCTATGTGGAAGGGAAATATTTTCCTTTTTACAGAGGAAAGGGTGGGTTATTTTTTCAGGCGTTTGTCCATAAGGAGGCTTATGCGGACAGATTTCTCCACAGACAGTGAGGCAAGAATCTTTCCTGCCTTCTTCTCTTTCATGGCTGAAAGTATCTTTACAGCCATCTCCTCGTCGAGTTTCTCGAGCCTCTGGGATGCCTTCTCTGCTGGCATCGACTCGTATATCTTGACTATCCTCATGAAGTTTCTATCTTTTTCAAGCTGTATCTTCTTGAGCATGGCAGCTATCTCTTCTTTAGTATCTTTGAACCTTGCAAACTCCTTTTTGATCTCCTCTCTGATAATCGAAAGGCGTCTTTCCCTTTCCGCAAGTCTTTCTGCCTTTCTGTCAAGCTCTCTTTCACGCTCTTTTATGGCCTCTATGAGGGTCTTCTCCTTCTCGAGAAGTTTATCAAGACAGGGTGTGGAGAGCATATCTTCCGTATCCTTTGCCACACTCTTTGCCGCAGGCTCCTGTAGATTGAACGAAACGACAAGATAAATAAGGAGTACAAGCCCTTTCATTATCAGTGCGGCTGTGAGAAGTTTAACCCTCATTCGCCCTTTCTCCTTACGAAACCACTTACAGCGACCTCGTCCATTATCTTCTGCTCTTGCCGTTTGACCTCTCTATCATACTCTTCTTTTTTCCTCTCCTTTGCCTTCTCAACCACCTTTTTGTTTATAGATGCCCTCGTGAGCTCTGCCCTTTTCTCCTCAGCAGTCTTCTTAAGCTCTGCTATGAGTTTCTTCTGGCTCTCTATGAACTCCTTGATACTGTCGATATAACGGTACTGGAACCTGAGCTCACTTACCTCCATGCCATCTCTTTTCATGGTATCCAGATTCTCTGAAAACCTTCTGTAAAGGTCTACATAGACTTTCAGTCTTTCCTCTTCTTTTCTCAGTTTGTCGGCAATCTCCATGTAGTCCTTTCTCGCAAGCTCTTCGAGCATCTCCTTGTGGTCAAGCAGCGGTTGGAGGTTGAATTTGAACTTCTTCATGGTCTCTTCTCCTTTTTACGAGAATAGTGCATACAAAAGTTGCAGGCTATCCTCAAAGTCCACCTTCTCTGTTATATTCTGCCTCAGGAAGTTGTTTATACGCTCTATCATATCTATTGCTCTGTCTATACGCTTATCGTTGCCCTTCTTATATGCCCCTATATTGATAAGGTCTTTTGCCTTCATATAGTCTGCGAGTATACTTTTAAGTTCTGTTGCAAGCTGCATGTGCTGGGCAGAGACCACATTGTTCATGACCCTGCTTATACTCTGCAGCACATCTATTGCTGGGAAGTGTCCCATGGTTGCAAGCTCTCTTGAAAGCACTATATGGCCATCCAGTATGGCTCTTACGGCATCTGCCACAGGGTCGTTCACATCGTCTCCCTCTGTGAGTATGGTGTAGAGTGCCGTTATGGTACCGCCCTTCTGAAGGGCGCCCGGTCTTTCGAGCAGTTTGGGTAGTAATGCAAACACAGAGGGTGGGTATCCCTTGGTTGTTGGTGGCTCGCCAGAGGCAAGCCCCACCTCTCTCTGTGCCATTGCAAACCGTGTAAGAGAGTCCATAACAAGCAACACATCTTTACCCCTGTCTCTGAAGTATTCTGCAATGGTCTGTGCAACGAAGGCAGCCCTTATCCTTATAAGCGGTGGCTCGTCGGATGTTGCAGCCACCACGACCGAGTTCTTAAGCCCCTCATAGCCAAGCTCTCTTTCTATGAACTCTTTAACCTCCCTACCCCTCTCACCTATGAGTGCTATAACATTTACATCTGCAGCGGTTCCCTTTGCCATCATCCCTATGAGCACGCTTTTTCCCACTCCACTTCCGGCAAATATTCCCATCCTCTGCCCTTTGCCTATTGTTACAAGAGCATTTATTGCCCTTATACCCACATCGAGTGGAGTATCTATGGGTCTTCTATCGAGTGGAGCAGGCGGGTTTCTGTATAGTGGATACTCTGCCTCATACTCTACGTTGCCCTTTCCATCAATAGCCTTACCACATCCATCGATTATTCTACCGAGAAGCCCCTCTCCAACCCCTGTTGTGGCACCCTTCTTTACTATGGATATTCTGCTGCCCGCCCCTATGCCTCTGACATCTCCAAAGGGCATTATGAGTATCTTTTCACCTGAAAAGCCCACAACTTCTGCTTCAAGGGGCTCTCCACCATCAGGGTATATAAGGCATATATCACCCACCCTTGCGCTCACCCCAACACCTTCCATAACTATACCAACCACCCTTGTTATCCTGCCGGTAACCATGGTGGTCTGGGTCTTCTCTACCACATCGATGGCTCTATTCAGGGTTTTCTTCAGCCTTGCCGTGAACATCTTTCAGCCTCTCCTCTATCTCCCGCAGTGCGCCTTCTATGGTGTGTTCTATGGTTGCATTCTCTGTTTCCACTATACAGCCGCCTCTGCTTACCGATGGGTCTTCCCTCAACACTATCTTCTTTGCCTCAACGCTGTACTGTTCAAGCTCTGGCACATACTTCTTTATAGTCTCCATGTCATCTTTATTGAGCCTTACCACAACAGTTGTTGCCTTTCCCGTAAGCTCTATGGCAGTCTTCACAGCGTTAAGCACTATGTCCTCTCTTACGGAGAGCTCAAGGTCTATAACCTTTCTTGCTATTGCAAGCGAAAGTCTTACAACATCCTTCTCTGTCTCGGTAAGAAGCCTTTCACGGAATCCTTCCAGCTCTTCGACTATCTGTGCAAGGCTTCTGAATATGGCATCAGCCTTCTGTCTGCCGAACTCAAAACCTGCCTTCTCTCCGGCTGCAAAGCCCTTCTCATAGGCATCTCTTTCGATAGCAGCAAGTCTATCTACTGGTTGTCTGGACTTCTTGATAGTCTTGAGCACAAAAGGTCTTACATCTTCGTCGTTCTTGACCACCTTAGACGAGGACATCTCCGCTACCCTTTCCTTCTCTTATGAGCTTTCCTTCCTGCTCGAGCCTCTTTGCTATGTTTATAATCTTAAGCTGTGCCTTCTCCACATCGCTCAGTTTAACGGGTCCTCTGGATTCTATATCTTCCTTGAGCATCTCTGCAGCCCTCTGGGACATATTGCTGAAGAACCTTTCCCTGAGTTCCTCATCGGCACCTTTAAGTGCAATTGCAAGGGTCTCTGTATCGCACTCTTTTATGAGCATCTGCATACCCCTGTTGTCCACACTGAGAAGGTCTGTAAAGACGAACATCTTGTCCTGTATCTTCTCTGCTATATCAGCGCTTGTCTTCTCTATGGTCTCAAGAACAGCCTTCTCCACAGAGCTTTCCAGCTGGTTCAGTATATCTGCGGCTATCTTCACACCTTCGACCATCCTTCCCTTTGTCATGCCAGAGTCCTTTATCTGCTGTTTTATGACCTCTTCGAGTTCATTGAGCACGCCCGGTGGCACGCTCTCTGTGGTTGCTATCCTCATTATCACATCTGCTCTGAGCCTTTCCGGAAAGTGCTCCATAACCTTTGCTGCCTTGTCTGGCTCCATGTGAGTAAGCACAAGGGCTATAATCTGCGGATGCTCGTCCTTAAGAAGTGAGGCTATCATCTGTGGGTCCATAAGTTTGAGCACCGTAAGACTCTCACCGGGCTCATCCTGACTTAAAAGCTCTATTATGTCCTTTGC
>DRQE01000027.1 GCA_011371515.1 Deltaproteobacteria bacterium | reverse complement strand
GGTGCAGGCTCTGAGCCACCGAAACTTGCGTGTGGCTCGTGGCAGTGTGTGCACTCACCGCCCTTGTACTTTCCGCCTTCTACGGTTGCATCGTTGTAATAGCTTGTAAAGGCGGGGTTTACGGACCTGTCAACCCCCGGTCCGTTGCCGGCATCGTAGGGAAGGGAGCCATCGGTAGTGCCCCCGCCGTGTTTCGTGAAGGGAAAGGCACCCCCTGTGGCATATACAGCCACGGGAAAGAGAAGAAAAAGGAGAAAAAGCTTTGATCTGACAAAGAGCCTTTTCATGTTAACATATTCTAACATAAATAGGTATTTGATACAATCATAAATTTTTACACATCATACTACGATAATAATCGGCTTTGTGTGGAAAAAAATAACCCTTAAGGTGGTAGATTGACCCTTTAAGTTCCGATAAAAACTGAATTTTGCTCTTGAAACTCCAGCGGTATTGTGATAAAAAAGGTATCTTAATATCACACACCCTTTTTGTAGAGGGGAGCAGGGGTGTCTCTTTCGTTCAGGAAAGGGATTCTGCTTCCCATGGGTGGAGGAAATAACCAAAAAAAGGAGGTACCATGGGATATCTTACAATGAAACAACTGCTTGAGGCAGGGGTTCACTTCGGCCATCAGACGAGGCGCTGGAACCCCAAGATGAAGCCCTACATATTCGGGGCAAGGAACGGCATCTACATTATAGACCTGCAGCAGACCGTAAAGATGTTCAGGGTGGCACATGACTTCATAAGGGATGTTGCAGCAAAAGGTGAGAAGATACTCTTTGTTGGCACAAAGAAACAGGCTCAGAACGCAATAGAGCAGGCAGCAACACGCTGTGGAATGGACTATGTGAACCACCGCTGGATAGGAGGGCTTCTCACGAACTTCTCCACCATAAGAAGAAGCATACAGAGGCTCAAAGAACTTGAGGAGATAAAGGAGAAGGGTAACCCCGGAAGGCTCTCGAAGAAAGAGCTCACAAGGCTCGAGAAAGAGAGGGTAAGGCTTGAGAAGAACTTCGGCGGGGTAAGAAACATGGAAGAACTGCCGGGGGCTCTCTTCGTGGTGGACTCAAAGAAGGAGAACATTGCCATAAAAGAGGCAAGAAAGCTGGGAATACCCGTTGTTGCAATAGTGGATACAAACTGTGACCCCGACGAGGTTGACTACGTCATACCGGGCAATGACGACGCCATAAGGGCTATAGACCTCTTCTCCAATGCCGTTGCAGACGCATGTCTTGAGGGTAAAGCCATATACGAGGAGACCCTTGCAGCCCAGACAAAAGAGGAAGAACCTGAAGAGGTGCCACAGGAAGAGGTTGAGCAGACAGCGGAGCCCGAACCACAGGCATCACCCGAAGAGACCACCGAAGAGGTGGAGCAGACCACCTGATTGCCCGCAATTGACCGTTTTTTCAGGCTTGTATACACTTTAAAGTAGTCTTTAAGGAGGTAAAAGAACGCATGGAAATAGCCGTTGAGAAGGTAAAAGAGTTGAGGGAGAAGACAGGGGCAGGAATACTGGATTGTAAAAAGGCACTCAAAGAGTGCGGAGGAGATATAGAAAAGGCAATAACATACCTTAGAGAAAAGGGCATAGCATCTGCCCAGAAGAAGGCAGGTAGAGCCACAAAAGAGGGGCTGGTCTCTGCCTACATACATGGGGGAGGAAAGATAGGGGTGCTCGTTGAGGTAAACTGCGAGACAGACTTTGTGGCAAAGACAGAGGACTTTCAGAATCTGGTAAAGGATGTGGCAATGCACATAGCCGCAATGAACCCCCAGTATGTCAGTAGAGAGGACATTCCACAGGAAGAGATAGAGAAAGAAAAAGATATACTCAGAAAACAGGCAGAGTCTTCGGGCAAGCCTCCACAGGTTATAGACAAGATAGTGGAAGGCAGGCTTGAGAAGTTCTTCAAAGAGACATGCCTTATGGAACAGGAGTTCGTCAAGAACCCTGACATAACCGTAGAAGAGCTGGTAAAACAGACAATAGCAAAACTGGGTGAGAACATACAGATAAGAAGATTTGCCCGCTTCCGTGTGGGAGAGGAGTAATAATCCCAAGGAGCAAGCCATATTGTCTGAGGGAACCACACCAAAGTATAAAAGGATAATGCTGAAACTTTCGGGCGAAGCCCTGATGGGTTCTAAGTCCTATGGCATAGATGCGGATGTAATCTCAGATATAGCAGAGGAGATAAAAGAGGCACACCAGATGGGCACGGAGGTTGCGGTTGTCATAGGCGGTGGCAACATATTCAGGGGTATCGAGGCAAGTGCAAAGGGTATGGATAGAGCCACCGCAGACTACATAGGGATGCTCGCTACGGTGCTCAATGCCCTCACCCTTCAGGATGCCCTTGAGAAAAAAGGGGTATATACGAGGGTAATATCGGCAATAGAGATGAAAGAGCTCTGCGAGCCCTACATAAGAAGAAGGGCCGTAAGACACCTTGAGAAGGGTAGGGTGGTGATATTTGCCGCAGGCACAGGCAACCCATACTTTACTACCGATACGGCAGCCTCTTTGAGGGCGATGGAGATACACGCAGAGGTTATACTTAAGGCAACCAAGGTGGACGGCGTATACGACCGTGACCCCGTGAAAGACCCTTCGGCAAAAAAGTACGATGAGCTCACATATCTGGATGTGTTGAAGATGGGCCTTAAGGTGATGGACGCAACGGCGGTTACCCTGTGTATGGACAACAGGCTTCCAATAATAGTGTTCAGCATAAAAGAGAAGGGCAATATATTGAAGATACTGAGAGGTGAGAAGGTAGGAACCCTCGTAAAGGCGTAAGGTAGGGCCATGGAACTTAAAGAACTCTTTCAGGAGACAAGAAAAAGGATGGACAAGGCACGCTCGGTGCTCAAAGAGGAGTTTGCAAAACTCAGAACAGGGCGGGCTTCGGCAGGACTTCTCGAAGGAATCAAGGTAGACTACTACGGAACACCAACACCAATAAATCAGCTTGCAACGATAAACATACCAGAGCCAAGGCTCATAGTGATTCAGCCGTGGGATGTCTCTCAGATAGGCGCCATAGAGAAGGCAATACTCTCATCTGACCTTGGGCTTACACCCACAAACGACGGCAAGATAATACGCATATCCATACCACAGCTTACAGAGGAGCGCAGGAAAGAGCTCGTTAAGGTGGCAAAAAAGTATGCCGAAGAGTGCAGGGTGGCAATAAGGAACATAAGAAGAGATGCCAACGAGAAGCTGAAAAAACTCGAAAAGGACAAACTCATCTCACAGGATGAGCTGAAGAAGGCTCAACAGGAGATACAGAAGATAACCGACGACGAGATAGAAGAGATAAACGCCCTTCTCGAAAAGAAGGAAAAAGAGATAATGGAAGTTTAAAAAAGCTCTATCCCTTTAAGCTGGTATATGGAAGGTAAGATACCCCGTCACATAGCGATAATAATGGATGGCAACGGCAGGTGGGCCGAGAGGAAGGGTCTGCCCAGAATAGAAGGGCACAGAAAGGGCATAGAGACGGCAAAGGACATTGTGCTTGTGGCAAGAAGGCTGGGGGTTGAGTATCTTACCCTTTATACCTTCTCCCTTGAGAACTGGAACCGCCCGCCCGAAGAGGTGGAGATGCTCATGACCTTCCTCGAGATACACCTGAGGGAGGAGGCAAAAACACTCATGGAAAACCAGATAAGGCTCAAGGTCATAGGAAGAAGGGAGAATCTTCCAGAGGGGGTAAGGCGTGTAATAGAGGAGGTTGAAGGGCTCACAGAAGAGAACGATGCCATGGTGCTGCAGCTTGCCATAAGTTACGGTGGAAGGCAGGAGCTTGTGGATGCGGCAAAAAAGATTGCCGGGCTCGTAAAAAGGGGTGAGCTCGAGCCAGAAGATATAGACGAGAAACTCTTTGAGGGTGCACTCTACACAGCAGGTGTGCCCGAGCCAGATCTACTCATAAGAACCAGCGGAGAGAAGAGAATATCGAACTTTCTTCTCTGGCAGATAGCCTATACAGAGCTTTACATTACAGAGACCCTCTGGCCTGACTTCACCGAAGATGACCTTCTTCTTGCCATAAAAGACTTTAAGATGAGGGAACGCAGGTTCGGGCTTACGAGGGAACAGGCTCTCGGTATAGTTGGATAGGATATTGAAAAGGTCTGCTTTATCAGAGCAAGGCAAGGGGCTTAAAAGAACACTCAGTGGTTTTTTTTTAGCCCCGCTGGTTATAGCCATAGTCCTCTATGCTCCACCTGTCTGGCTCGCCATTGTGGTGGCAGTCGTCATAGCATTAGCCCTCAAGGAATACACAAATCTTACCAGCTCGAGGGATGAAAGGTTCTGGGTACTTCCAGCAGGTGCGCTAACACCCTTTATGTTCCTTTACTATGGCGGAGAATATGTGCTTCTTTTCATGATGGCTGCGGTGTTCGTGGCAGCTCTTGTGGCCATAGCCTGCAGGAAGGAGTTTACCATTGCCTTCACAGGGGCTGCAAAGGCTGTTTTTGGTATACTTTATGTGGGAATTACCGCCTCTTACATAGTATTCTTTCCAGAGCTTCAGGGGGGAAGGTGGCTTCTGCTTTGCGGACTTCTCGTTATATGGGCAAACGATATATTTGCATACATTACAGGCCGTCTGGCAGGAAACCACAGGCTCTCGCCACGGATAAGCCCAAAAAAGACCGTTGAGGGAGCAATAGGCGGCGTTCTGGGTGGGCTTGTGGTGGCAGTTGTGTTCACAAAAGTGGTGGATACAGGGCTATCTGTATACGAGATGGCAGTGGCATCCCTTATTATCGGGGTGGTTGCCCTCTGTGGAGACCTCTTTGAATCCATAATAAAGAGGGCAGCAGGGGTTAAGGACTCTGGTGCCATAATACCGGGCCATGGCGGAATACTCGACAGGATAGACAGTATGCTATTTTCACTGCCAGTATTTTATTACTATCTTGTGTGGAGACTATGAAGAAGAAAGGCATCTCCATACTCGGCTCAACGGGCACACTGGGCAGAGCCACACTGGATGTGGTAAGAAGGCATCCTGAAAGGTTCAGGGTGGTCTCTCTCAGCTGTGGAAGGAATACCTCACTTCTTCTTAAACAGATAGAAGAGTTCAAGCCCCGTTATGTGGCGGTGCTTTCTGAAAGGCTTGCAGCAGGGCTCAAAGAGAAACTTTCAGGTATGAAAGGTGCCCCTGAGGTTGGCTGTGGCAGAAGCGGGCTTAAAAGGGCTGTCTCTGTAAGAGGAGTTGATGTGGTGGCTGTATGTGTGGTAGGGGCAGAGGGGTTTCTGCCAACCCTTGAGGCAATAAAGAGGGGTAGAACCATAGCCCTTGCAAACAAAGAGACCCTTGTGGTGGGTGGCTCGCTTGTGATGAAAGAGGTAAGAAAAAACAGGGTAAGGATAATACCCGTAGATAGCGAGCACTCTGCCATACACCAGCTTCTGAGGGGAGAGAAGAAAAGAGCCGTAAAAAGGCTAATACTTACAGCCTCTGGCGGGCCTTTTTTCAGAACGCCTCTTAAGAAACTAAAGAGTGTGACCGTAGAGGATGCGCTCAACCATCCTGTATGGAACATGGGCAGACGCATAACCATAGACTCTGCCACTCTAATGAACAAGGGGTTCGAAGTCATAGAGGCAAGGTGGCTTTTTGGTATGAAGGAAGACAAGATATCGGTATGCATACATCCACAGGGTATTGTGCACTCCATGGTGGAGTTCGTGGATGGCTCCATACTCTCACACATGGGCCACTCTGACATGCGCATACCCATAGCCTATGCGCTTGGCTATCCAGAAAGGATAGAGTCAGGGGTCGAACAGTACCAGCCAGAGGGTACTCGAATAGAGTTCTTTCCCGTGGATAAAAAGAAGTATCCCTGCTTGGAGCTTGCCTACGAGAGCCTGCGGCTTGGTGGAAGTGCTCCAGCTGTTTTGAACGCAGCAGATGAAGTAGCAGTGGATATGTTCCTTAAAGGCATGATAAAATTTACAGAGATACCCATCATAATAGAGAAGACCCTCAGCGGACATCTTCCTTGGCGGCTTAACTCGGCAGAGGATGTTCTCGAGGCAGACAGATGGGGTAGAACGAAAGCCATGGAGGTTGCAAAAGGACTATGACAACTATAGCTTCATTTATAATAGTTCTGGGCATACTCATCTTTATACACGAGCTGGGACACTTCCTCGTGGCAAAGTACTCAGGGGTAGGTGTTGAAAGGTTCTCCCTCGGGTTTGGACCAAGGCTCTTCGGTATAAAGGTGGGCGAGACAGACTACTGTATATCCCTTATACCCTTCGGTGGATATGTGAAGATGGTGGGCGAGGCACCTGATGAAGAGGTCTCTGAAGAAGAGCGGGCAAAGTCTTTCACACACAAGCCCCTCGGGGTGAGGACATCCATAGTGGCAAGCGGGCCACTTATGAACATAGTGCTCGCACTCGTGCTCTTTCCTGTACTCTTCATGATGGGCATAAAGGTGCCTGCATATGTGGATAGAGCTCCTGTGGTGGGCTATGTGGCAGAAGAGGAGCCAGCCCACAGGGCAGGCATCAAGGCAGGAGACCGCATAGTTGCCGTGGATGGAAAGCCCATATCCACATGGGAAGAGCTGATGAAGTCGATAGCGCTGAACCCTGAAAAGAAGGTAACCCTTCTGGTAAAACGCAATGGTAAGGAGTTTACAACAGAGATAACCCCCTCTGCATCTAAAGAGGGCATAGGGGTTGGCGGGCTTTATCCACCCATGCCACCTGTGATAGGCGGGGTAACCCCCGGGTTTCCGGCCGATAAGGCAGGTCTCAAAGAGGGTGACATCATCGTAGCAGTCGATGGAAAGCCCATCTCACACTGGATAGAGCTACAGAAGTTCATAAAGAAGAGTCCGCAGGAAAGGACCCTTCTTGTAGAAAGGGCTGGGGAGAGGTTCACGGTGAAAATTGCCCCAAGGTACAACGAGGAGCTCGATGTCTACCTCATAGGGGTTACAAGGCTCGAAGAGTTCGTTACAAAGAGCTATGGCTTTGTTGAGTCTGTAAAGATGGGGCTTACGAAGGCATGGGAACTTACGGTGCTTCTCTTCGTCATAATAAAGGGGCTTATAACAGGGGTGTACTCCATAAAGACCCTTGGTGGGCCCATAATGATAGCACAGGTTGCAGGCAAGGCTGCAGAGAGCGGGCTCGTAGACCTTATCTCCATAATAGCTTTTCTGAGCCTTCAGCTGGGTATAATAAACCTGCTGCCCATACCTGTGCTCGATGGTGGCCACCTTTTCTTCTTTGCCATAGAGTGGATACGGGGCAAACCCCTGAGTGAGCACTTTCTCTCGATAGCAAACCAGATAGGGATGGCACTCCTTCTTGCCCTTATGGTGTTCGTAACATGGAACGACCTTGTGCGCATCTTTACCAATTGAGGCAGTGAAGATACTGGCAATAGATACCTCGTCTGGCTCAGAGAGTGTGGCATTGCTGGAGGATGGGCGCCTCCTTGGAGAGTGGCTCTCTACAGATGTGGGCCTCCATTCACGCTACCTCGTGGGCAATGTAAAGAGGTTTCTTGAGTCCCAAAGGGTGGGGCTGAAAGAGATAGGGCTCTTTACCGTTACCACAGGGCCCGGCTCCTTTACAGGCTTGAGGGTGGGTATAAGCACGGTGAAGGGGCTTTCGTGGGTGGTTGGCAGCCCGGTTGCAGGGGTGTCAACCCTTGAAGCCCTTGCGATGAACGTAAGCCCAATGGAAGGTGTTATCTGCCCCCTTATAGATGCAAAACAGAAGGAGGTCTATACGGCGCTTTTTCGTTACCGTGGCGGGGAGCTCGAAAGACTCACAGAGGACAGAAACATAAAGATAGAGCGGCTTGCAGAGTTCCTTGAAGATAGTCCCGAGGAGCTGATACTTCTTGGCGATGGCATCAAGGTTTCAGAAGGGGTGCTCACAGGGGTGAACAGTATAAAGCTAATAATGCCCGAAAGGTTCTGGTATGTAAGGGCACAGAATGTGGGCCTTATTGCGTGGAAG
>DRQE01000026.1 GCA_011371515.1 Deltaproteobacteria bacterium | reverse complement strand
GAGGGGTCTTTCAGAAGCTCAAGGTGGCTTTTTTCCTCCTCTCCGTCGCCACTTATTGGAGCATCAAGGGAAAGGTCTGCTGCCGCCACATCTTCTGCCGGAAAACCGCTACCATCGAGCTCAGCCGGAAGCGGCTCATTTCTGTAAAACAGTCTCCTTTTGAGTGCCTTCGTGCCCTTTTTGACAAGCCCTCTTGTCTTTATAATGTATTCCTGTATAAAAGCCCTTATCCACCATGCAGCATAGGTTATGAGCCTGTACCCCCTGTAGGGGTTGAACTTTTTGACAGCCGTCATAAGCCCCATGTTGCCTTCCTGGATGAGGTCTTTAAGGCTGCAACCGTAGTTGCGGTACTCAAGGGCTATCTTTACGACGAACCTGAGATTGGATGTAACGAGCCTGTGGGCGGCACTTATGTCGCGGTTTTCGTACCACCTTCTGGCAAGCTCGAACTCCTCTTCTCTGGAAAGCACGGGGAATTTATTGATTTCTGCAAGGTAGCGCTCAAGAGAATCGCTTACAACTGGAAGAGCACTCATGTCTCAATCACCCCCCTCTTTGACTCTATTCACAACAACCCTACATTAATATAATATAGGCAGGATGACAATATTGTCAAGAGGTGGTGAAATAGAATAAAGGGGTGCTGAAGGTTTCTTTGCACCCCTTTTTCTATAACTTTTATAGCCCCTTTGAGGCTTTTTGTGGCGTATTACATGAACTTGTCTGCGAACATGAACAGAAGCATGAAGACTATAACGAGCGCGTATATTGCGAGTGCCTCCATGATAGCCAGACCCAGAAGCATCGTGGTCATCAGTTTACCTGCCATGCCGGGATTCCTTGCCATACCCTCGCAGGCACCTCTGACTGCATTACCCTGTCCTATGCCGGGTCCTATGGCTCCAAGCCCCACACCAAGCCCTGCTGCCAGAAATATTGCAGCAAGCACAAGGCTGTTGCCACCGGCCGACTGCGATGCCTCCTCTGCTGCCCATGCAACCGAGCCAGAGCCAAAGAGGATGACCACAAGTCCCGTAAGTGCCAGATATAACCTTTTCATCAACTTCACCTCCTGTTTATTGAAAACTTTTTAATGTGCCTCTTCAAGTGCACCACCTATGTATGCCATGGCAAGCAGTGCAAATATAAGCGCCTGCAACACCACCACTATAACACCCAGCACCGTTACAAACGCCAGAAGCGGATATGCATAGGGCATAAGTAGCAGCAGCACCCCTATAAGAAGCTCGTGTCCCATCATGTTACCAAAAAGACGCATCGAAAGTGAGACCGGACGAGCCAGATGTCCGAATATCTCTATGGGTATCATAAGTGGTGCAAGGTACCACATGGGTCCAGTAAAGTGCTTTATATAGCCAAGCCCGTGTTCTTTAATGCCCACTATGTGGGTGGTAACGAATACTATAAGTGCAAGCCCAAGCGTTATGTTGAGGTTTGCAGTTGGTGGCATAAGCCCCGGTATGAGGGCAAGCACATTGGCAGCAAGTATGAATATGAAGAATGTGAGGATGAAGGGAACGAACTTTCTGCCCTTATGCCCCATCACCTCTTCTGAAAGGTTTACAAAGGTCTCTACGGTGAGCTCCACCACGCTCTGTAGCTTTCCGGGCACAAGACGCAGCTTGTTCTTCAAAAGCAGAGAAAATACTATCAACCCCACGGCAACATAGAGCATGAGTGCCACATGCACTTCCAGACCGAATGTGGGAAGTATTATAAAGTGGTGCATCTTAGCGCCATGCCTCCTTCGTTATAATGAGTGCACCAAATATGGTTGCACAGAGTGGACCAGAGAACCCTATTATAACACCCATGGGATTTAGCCCCAGCTTCCACACAGAAAGTATCAGAAGCCCCACGACTATGGCAAACCTGACATAGAAACGAGCCATTATAAATAGGCCCGCCCTTTCTGGCTCCATGAATATGGAGCGCACAACAGCCTGAAAACTCAACCACTGGTTCAGTATGCCTATGGCAAAACCCACGATAAAGGCTGCCACAACCTGTGGGTAAAACAGAAAAGATATTACCACACCTGTAATGCAAAATACAAGATTAAGAACAAAGGTCTTGAGCCTTACCGAGTTTATAACAGGCAGAGCAGCTTTTCGTCCCGGCTCTTTAAAATCCATACTTTTTAACTGTAATGTATACATTCCTGAAGCCTGCTATAATCCCCAGTATAAGGCATATTATGGTAAGCCATGGTTTTGTGCCCAGCAGACTATCGAGATAAAGCCCTGCTGCAAGACCGAGCAGGGTGGACACAACCATCGCAATACCTACCGATGCAATAAGGGCAATGCCCTTAAGTCTACCCTTCTTTTTCTCATACATAAAAACATGCTTCGACCCATACTGTATTAAAAACAGAAGGTCGAAGCCCACATAGAGATGAGATGTATAACATAATTCTTAAGTGGTGTCAATAAAATTGAAAGGCTCACAGAGAAAGCACAGGGTCCACATCAATAACAAGGCTTACCCCCGCTGGTTTCGCCCCTTCCAGATGGGTCTTTACGGTATGTACAAACCTATTCAAAGCCTTAGCATCCTGCGCCTTTATGAGAGCCTGCCTTCTTACCTTTCCCCTGAGCCTTGGTGGAATGGGCTCTGCAGGGCCAAGAACCTCTATGCCTTTAAGGCTACAAGCCACTTTCTGGCATACCCCTTTAAGCAGTTCTGCTGCCTTGAGGACCTTCTTCTCCGATGTGCCCTCAACCCTCAGGGTGGCAAGTCTTCTGTAAGGTGGATAATGGGCATCCTTTCTTGAAAGGAGTTCTTCTTCAAGAAACCCCTCGTAGTCGTGCCTCTTTATGTGCACGAAACAGGGGTGCTCTGGCATATATGTCTGCACCACAACACGGGCAGGCCTGCCACCTCTGCCAGCTCTACCTGCTGCCTGAAGTATTAGTTGAAAGGTCCTCTCGGCACTTCTGAAGTCTGCTATATTAAGGGATACATCGCCTGCCACCACTCCAACAAGTGTTATGTCAGGAAAGTGGTGTCCCTTGGAGACCATCTGGGTTCCAAGAAGTATCTGTGCCTTTTTAGACTCAACCCTTTCCATAAGCTCCTTGAGCATTCCCCTGCGTCTTACAGTATCACGGTCTATCCTCACCAGCTCTGCCTCTGGAAAGAGCCTTCTTACCTCCTCTTCGAGCCTTTCTGTGCCAGCTCCGGGAAGTTTGATGTTATACCCACCACACTGTGGGCACAACCCTGACACATCTTTCGAGAACTCACAGTAATGGCACCTTAAAAGCCCCTCTTTCCTGTGAAGCGTAAGAGAGACCGTACAGTTCGGACAGCGGGGCACATAGCCACAGTTTCTGCAGAGAAGAAAGTTGGAGAACCCCCGCCTGTTGAGAAAGAGCATTGCCTGTTCACCGCGGCAAAGACATCCCTCCATAAGCTCCACAAGCCTTTTGGAAAGAAGCCCCTCTTCTTTGCTCATGTCCACAAGCTCTATGTCTGGTAGCCTTGCCCCCTTTACCCTTCTTTCAAGCCTTAAAAGCCCGAGCCTGCCTCTTTTTGCGTTATAGAATGTCTCCACCGATGGTGTTGCAGAGCCAAGCACCACCGTAGCCCCGAGGGTCTTTGCCAGCACGAGGGCACAGTCCCGCGCGTTGTATCGGGGGCTTTCTTCCTGTTTGTAAGAAGGGTCGTGCTCTTCGTCCACTATAATTATGCCCAGCTCCTTAAGGGGCACAAAGAGTGCGGAACGGGTGCCCACGACCACATCCACCTCGCCCCTTACTATCCTCTGCCATGTATCGAAACGCTCGCCCTCTGAAAGAGAGCTGTGCATTATGGCAACTTTTCCGGGGAATCTGTGAATAAGCTGTGCGGCTGGCTTTAGAGTAAGGGCTATCTCGGGCACAAGAAAGAGTGCCCTTTTGCCCCTCTTAAGTGCCTCCTCTATTGCCTTAAGATAGACGAGTGTCTTTCCGCTTCCTGTAACACCCCACAGCAGATATGGTGAAAAGCCCCTGTCAAGCCCCTTTTTAATCTCATCTATGGCATGCTTCTGCTCAACCGTGGGTGTGACCTCGCTGCCATAGGGGTCTGTGTCAGAAAGTGGGTCTCTGATGGAGACGACCTCCTTTACCTCCACAGCATCTTTTTCGATAAGGGCACTTACAGCATCTCTAACATTGCCACACTCCTTTTTGAGCTCTCCAGCACTTACCCATCCCCCTCTTTCCTTAAGACACTCTAAAACCCTTCTCTGTGCCACCGCCCTCGGGTGAACATCCACCCACCCTTTAAGCCTTACAATAAGTTCCTTTCTCTCCTTCAAGGTTTTAAGCCTTACCTCTTCTTTGATGAGCCCTCTCTCCTTGAGCCTTTCCACAAGGCTGCGTACCGTTCTTTTATGCTTTAAAGCCTTAAGAAGTGCAGCAAGGCTCTTACCCCTTGTGCCCACCTCGAGGAGCACCTCTTTTACTGCCTCCTCGGTGCCTTCTTTCAGGTATCTTCTGCCCTCTTCTGTAAGCAGGATGTGGCGGAAACTCTTTGGCTCTGCAGATGGTGGGGATATGAGGCTTATGACCTCACCGAGGGGTACGAAATAATATGAGGAAAGCCAGCGGTAGAAGGAAAGCCTTTTCTGGTCAAAAAGTGGGGCATCATCGAGCACATCTATGATGTCCCTTATGCCCTCCAGTTCTGTATCTTTTTTGATGGCCGTAATGTAGCCTGTAATCTTGCGGCTTTTAACCGGCACAAGTACCCTTTTACCCACAGCCACCGTATCTTTCAGTTCTTCCGGCACTCTGTAGGTAAGCCCATCGGCAAGCGGCAGGCTCACACATACATCTACGAAGAGTTCAGCCACCTTGTAAAATCCTTCTTACTAAAGGGAATTGCTCAAGAATTAAAAGGACTACTATTCGACCCATTCGTTCTGAATATCGCTATAGTCCACGTGGGTCTGGTCCATAAACCTTACATATTCGTTAAGGAAGGTGAGCTTTATGTCGTCGGTAGGTCCGTTACGCTGTTTTGCCACTATGATTTCTGCGGTCTTTCTTCTTCCGCAGGAGCACAGCTCTTTCGGACAATCGCAGGGTTTATATACGCTCTCTCTGTAGACGAACATAACCACATCGGCATCCTGCTCTATGGCGCCAGATTCTCTGAGGTCTGCAAGTTGTGGGCGGTTTCTCTCGCGCTGCTCGGTTCTTCTGGAGAGCTGAGAGAGTGCAATAACAGGTATATTCAACTCCTTTGCCAGTGCCTTGAGAGACCTTGAAATCTCCGATATCTCCTGCTCACGGTTGTCAACCCTGCCTATACCCCTCATAAGCTGCAGATAGTCTACTATGATGAGCGCCAGATCGAACTCCGACTTCCAGCGCCTTGCCTTTGCCCTTACCTCCAGCACAGTCTGGGCAGGTGTGTCGTCTATATAAATGGGGGCTTCGTAAAGAGTGCCTATTGCGGTGGTAAGTTTGGTCCAGTCTTCTTTTGAGAGTCTTCCGTTGCGAAGTCTGTGCAGATCCACCCTTGCACGGGAGGCAAGAAGCCTCTGGGTGAGCTGTTCTTTGCTCATCTCAAGGGAGAATATTGCCACTGCCTTACCCCCATCTATGGCACAGTTTTCTGCAATGTTGAGTGCAAAGGCAGTCTTTCCCATGGCTGGTCTGCCTGCTATTATTATCAGATCCGATGGCTGTAGCCCTCCGGTAAGGGAATCCAGGTCTTTGAATCCAGTGGGCACCCCTGTTATGTGGGGCTTCTTCTCGTAAAGATGCTCTATGGTCTCAAAGGTATCTTTTATTATGTCTGCCAGTGCATAGCAGGACTTTTTTGCCTTATCCTGTGAGACCTGAAAGATGATGCGCTCTGCCTCGTCCACAAACTCATCCACAGATGAGCTGTCTGCCTCGTAGCTTTTCTTTATAATCTCATTTGCTGCGTTTATAATCTTTCTTAGAAGCGCCTTCTCCCGTATTATCTTTGCATAGTATGTGATGTTCGCAGTCGTTGGCACTATGGCAACAAGCTCACCCAGATAGGAAACCCCACCCACGGCATCCAGCGCAGGGGAGTCTTTGAAGTGGTCTGTAAGTGTTATCAGGTCTATGGGGCTATTGCTGTCAAAAAGAGAGACCATGGCACGAAAGATGAGCCTGTGGACCTCGTTGTAGAACTCGCTTCCGTCTGGTGAAAGAATCTCCAGAACCTTTGTTATGGCATCCTTGTCGAGCAGAATACCGCCCAGAAGTGCCTGTTCAGCCTCCATACTGTGAGGCGGAACAGGCAATATATTATCCTTAGTGCGCACTGCCATAGTAATAAGGGAAGGTTTCCAAGGGTTGAATGGTTGGCTACGAAAACTACTCTTCCTTTGCCACCTGAACCTTTACGGTGGCAACTATGTCCTTGGCAAGTTTTACCCCTATGTTGAACTCACCAAGGGTCTTTATCGGCTCATCGAGCTGGATGCTTCTTTTGTCTATGTGGAAGCCCTTCTCCCTGAGGGCTGCAGCAATATCCATGGATGTAACAGAGCCGAAGAGTTTCTCGTCCTCACCAGCCCTTCTCGTGAAGGTAAGGCTTACCCCTTCAATGGCTGCCTTGAGTTTTTCCTGCTCCTCACGGAGCCTTTCCTGTTTCTTCTTCCATGCTTCCTTTTCGGTCTCGAACTGCCTAAGGTTACCCTCTGTTGCCTCTATAGCAAATCCTTTCGGGATAAGGTAATTTCTTGCGTATCCGGGCTTTACGGTTACGATCTCGCCAAGGTTTCCGAGCCCCTCCACATCGCTTTTGAGTATTATCTTCATTGGCACATGCCCCCTTCCGTCGTTAATCTATGTTTTCCATTGAGAAGGTCGTAAAGGGCAGTATAGCCAGTATCCTTGCCCTCTTTATGGCTGTGCTAAGCTCCCTCTGGTGCTTTGCACAGGTGCCCGTGGTTCTGCGTGGCACTATCTTGCCACGGTCTGTAAGAAAGGGTCTAAGTGCTTTTGCGTCCTTATAGTCTATCTTTATGCCCTCGGCACAGAAACGACAAACCTTCCTTCTTGGCTGATACATCCTTCTTGGCTGCTGTGTTGAGCTTTCCCTTCCGTTAGCCATATCTTATTCCTCCCCTGCCTCTTTTTCTTTCTCAAGGTCAACCCGTTTTTTGAGTTTCACCGTCTGGTAGCGCATCACATCCTCATGGTATCTGAGAAGATGCTGTAGCTCCGGGTTCACCTCCGGTGGGGCTGTGTATGTGAAGAGAACATAGTAACCCTCTTTCCTCTTCTGGATGGGATAGGCAAGTCTCTTTCTGCCCCAGTTCTCCACCTCCACATCCTTACCACCGTTTTTCTCGATTACAGCCCGAATCCTGTTTATAACATTCTTTATACCCTCATCACCTACTTCGGGCTTCAGAATGCAGACTGTCTCATAGTGTCTTTCCATTACCTTTACACCTCCTTATGGCTCCCTGTCTTGTCAGGTTTGCCCCCTTCAGGGGGGCAAGGAGTCTATTTTAAAAGACTATTATATACTATAGCCCACAATTAAAATCAAGTAAAGAATTATGGTTGACTGTAAAAAAACTTATCTGATAAACTATTCTTTTAAGATGGAAGAATATATTCGCATGATAATCCTTAAGATTCCGCCCATCCTTCTTGCCCTCACGGTGCACGAGTGTGCCCACGCGTGGGTTGCAACAAGGCTTGGAGATAAGACTGCCTACATGCTCGGCAGAGTAACCCTGAACCCCCTGAAGCACCTTGATCCAATAGGCACGCTTGCGTTCTTTCTTTCCGGCATGTTCGGCTGGGCAAAGCCTGTGCCTGTAAACCCAATGAACTTTAGAGACCCCTCAAGGGGGATGATGTTTGTAAGTATTGCAGGGCCTGGCTCGAATATTTTTCTTGCAATAATCTTTGCCCTCATATACAAGCTCATCATTGCAGGTGGGCTGTACTTCACCATGGCAAGCAGTTCCATAGGTGGTCCACTGCTCTACATGATAATGATAAGTATCAAACTCAATGTGGCACTTGCTGTATTCAACCTCATACCCATTCCACCCCTTGATGGAAGCAGGGTGCTGAGCCATTTTCTACCTCCTGACAAGGCACTTACATTCTCAAGGCTTGAGCCCTATGGGGTCATAATACTGGTGGTACTTCTCGTTACAGGGGTGCTACAGAAGGTGGTATCTCCCCTCATATTCTTCACCATAGGACTTCTCATATAAGGAGGCTTTAAGATGACAGGCAAGGGCACGCGCATCTTAAGTGGCATGAGACCCTCTGGAAAGCTTCACCTCGGGCATTACCACGGAGTGCTTGAAAACTGGCTGAGACTACAGAAAGAGGCAGAGTGTCTATTTTTCATTGCAGACTGGCACGCCCTTACAACAGAGTATGCAAACCCGAGGGATATAAAGCTCAATGCAGAGGAGATGGTCATAGACTGGCTCGCAGTGGGAATAGACCCCAAGGAGTCCACCATTTTCTTACAGTCTCATGTAAAAGAACATGCAGAACTCTTTCTTCTACTCTCCATGCTAACGCCCCTTTCATGGCTTGAGCGAAACCCCACATACAAGGAACTCCTTACAGAGACCAAGGACAAAGACATTCATACCTACGGATTTCTGGGCTATCCAGTACTCCAGACAGCAGACATAATAATCTACAAGGCACAGAAGGTGCCTGTGGGAATGGACCAGCTTCCACACCTTGAGCTTGCAAGGGAGATAACCCGAAGGTTCAACTACCTCTACGGAGAGACCTTTCCTGAACCACAGTCCATACTCACCGAGGCACCTAAGATACTCGGAACAGACGGCAGAAAGATGAGCAAATCCTACAACAACGCCATATACCTGAGCGACCCACCCGAGGTGGCAGAAAAGAAGCTGCTTACAATGGTTACAGACACGGCAAGAAAGACCCGTAAGGACGCAGGCAACCCCGATGTATGCCCTGTATTTACCTCCTTCCACAAACTCTACTCAGACGAGGCAACCCTTGAGTGGGTAAGAGAGGGCTGCACCACCGCTGGTATAGGGTGTATAGAGTGTAAAAAAAGGCTCATACCCAGAATACTTGAAAGGATTGAACCCATACAGAAAAGAAGAAAGGAGCTCGAGAAAGACCGCCACCTTGTGTGGCAGACCATTGAGGAGGGCTCCTCAAAGGCACGCTCCATTGCAGCAT
This sequence comes from Deltaproteobacteria bacterium, assembly GCA_011371515.1. Lineage (GTDB taxonomy): Bacteria > Desulfobacterota > GWC2-55-46 > GWC2-55-46 > DRQE01 > DRQE01. The sequence goes on along the minus strand of DRQE01000026.1, from coordinate 3,519 downwards.
CCACAATGGAAGAGGTAAGAAAGCGTCTCTCCTTGGAATAATATACCATGGCTTACAATGTAAAACTCGACATATTCGAAGGACCCCTTGCCCTTCTTCTCTATCTTATAAAGAAGAACAGGGTGGATATATACGACATACCCATATCCACCATTACGGAGCAGTATCTGGAGTACCTTGAGGTAATGCGAAGCATGAATCTGGATGTGGCAGGGGAATTCTTGCTCATGGCCTCTACATTGCTTCACATAAAGAGTAAACTCCTTTTGCCTCCGCAGGACTCCGAAGAAGAGCCCGAAGAGGAAGACCCCAGAGAAGAGCTCGTAAGAAAACTCATAGAGTACCAGCGTTTTAAACTTGCTGCAGAAGAGCTCATAAAGAGAAGGCTTCTTGGAAGAGACGTTTTCAAACGCCGTAACACATCCTTTCTTGATGGGCTTAAAGAGGAAGACCAGACAATAGAGATTGAAGACCTCTCCATAATGGAGCTTATCTCTGCATTTAAAGAGATATTAAAGAGGCTACCTGAAGACACACAGGGGCTCGAGTTCACTGTAGACAGATTTCGCGTTACAGACAGGATAAACTCCATACTGGAGGTACTCTCAGAGGAGAGAAGTGTGCGTTTTGACGAGCTCTTTATACCCACAGCCCCGAGGGGAGAGATTATAGTAACATTCCTTGCCATACTCGAGCTTGCAAGGTTAAAGATGATAAGGATAAACCAGACCACAGATGGTATAATACGGCTATACCGTGCAGATAGAGAGGAAAACAGAGATGGAGAAGAACCTGAAACCACTCATTGAGGCACTCATATTCGTGTCAGAACAACCACTGAGCCTTAACAGGATAGCAGCCCTTATTGAGGACACACCGAGAGAGGAGATAAGGAATGCCCTTAAGGAACTGGTAGAGGATTACCAGAAAGAAGACAGGGGGCTCTACCTCGAAGAGGTTGCCGGTGGCTGGCAGATAAGGACACGGGCTGAATATGCCCCGTGGATAAAAAGGCTCTTTAAACTTGGCCCACAGAAGATAAGCAAGCCTGCCCTTGAGGTGCTCTCAATCGTTGCTTACCGCCAGCCCATAACGAGGGCAGAGATAGAGAGCATAAGAGGGGTAGACTGTGCGGGGGTCATAAAGACCCTTCTTGAAAAGAACCTCATAAAGATAGCAGGCCGTAAGGATGCCCCCGGCAGGCCTGCAATGTACGGCACAACAAGAGAGTTTCTTGAGGTCTTTGGCCTTAAAGACCTTTCCAGTCTGCCAACGCTTAAAGAGATGGAAGAGCTTGAAAAAACCATAAAGGACGAACTCGATGCCGAAGGAACGACTCCAGAAGATAATAGCACAGGCAGGGATAACATCCCGCAGGAAGGCGGAGGAACTGATACTTGAAGGCAGGGTAAGTGTCAACGGCAGGGTGGTAAGAGAGCTTGGGGTTAAGGCAGACCCTGAAAAGGACCTCATAGAGGTAGACGGCGAACCAGTAACCCTTAAGAAGAAAAAGCCCTACTACATACTTCTCTACAAGCCAAAGGGCTACATAAGTAGCGTAAAAGACCAGTTCGCAAGACCCACAGTGCTCACACTCCTTGGAAAGGATGTAAAAGAGAGGGTCTACCCCGTGGGCAGGCTCGACTACGATGCCGAAGGGGCACTCCTTATAACCAACGACGGTGAGCTTGCAAACAGGCTCATCCACCCTCGCTACGGGGTGCCAAAGACCTACCATGTGAAGGTAAAAGGTACCCCTGACGAGAAGGACCTTAAAAAACTCCGCCAAGGTGTGCACCTGCGGGAAGGAAAAACGAAGCCCGCAAAGGTAAGACTTCTCGGCAGAGCACGGGAGAACACATGGCTTGAGATAACCGTTACAGAGGGCCGTTACAGGCTCATAAAACGGATGTGCTGGAATGTGGGGCATCCTGTGTGTAAACTTAAAAGGGTGCGCTTTGCAGGGCTGGGCCTTGGTAAACTCAAGCCCGGCCAGTACCGTCACCTCACAGCCGAAGAGGTAGAAAGGCTAAAGAGACTCACCAGTAAGGATGCGCAAAGAGGCAAAGATACTTAAAAGTATGTATGAAGCCATGCTCCGTAGCTTTGGCCCACAGGGGTGGTGGCCTGCAGACACGCCCTTCGAGGTGGTGGTGGGTGCCATACTCACCCAGAATACAAACTGGGCAAATGTGGAAAAGTCTATAGAGAACCTGAAGGCACAGGGCGTCCTCTCTCCAGAGGCTCTCCACAGGATGAGCATACATGAGCTCGCCCGTCTTATAAAGCCCTCTGGATACTTCAACATAAAGGCAAAAAGGCTCAAGGCTTTTTTGAACCACCTTTTCGACAACTACGGTGGCAGGCTTGAAGAGATGTTCAAAAAGAGGACAGACCACTTAAGAGAGGAGCTTCTCTCCATAAACGGCATTGGCGAGGAGACGGCAGACTCCATAGTGCTCTATGCGGCAGAGAAGCCACTTTTCGTGGTGGATGCCTATACAAAAAGGATACTCTCACGCCATGGCCTTACAGGCAAGGATGCAACATACGGCGACATTCAGCGCCTTTTCATGGAAAACCTTCCACACCATGCAGAGCTCTTTAACGAATACCACGCACTTCTTGTAAGGGTTGGCAAGGAGTTCTGCAAAAAAACACACCCTCTGTGCACAAGGTGCCCACTGAAGGAGTTTTTACCCCATGGGAAAGAGGATTCGAGAACTTCCAGCAGACCTTAAGGCAAAGATAGCCGCAGGTGAGGTAATAGAGAGGCCATCCTCCGTGGTAAAGGAGCTTGTGGAAAACTCCGTGGATGCTGGCTCCACAGATATTGCCATAACCGTTGTGGCAGGCGGAAAGAGCCTTATAAAGGTTACAGACAATGGAGCGGGCATAGACCCCGAGGATTGTCCCCTTGTCTTCAAACCCCACGCAACAAGCAAGATTCACACAGAAGAAGAACTTAACCGTATATCCACCATGGGCTTCAGAGGAGAAGCCCTTTACAGCATCTCTGTGGTCTCAAGGGTTACAATGAGGACGAAAAAGAGGGGCAACCTTTCGGGCACAAAGATAACCATAGAAGGTGGAAGCCCACCTGTGATAACAGAGGATGGCTGCCCCGATGGAACAACGGTTGAGGTAAGAGACCTCTTTTTCAACACGCCGGCAAGAAGAAAGTTTCTTAAAAGCGAAAGAACAGAGTTTGCAAGAATCCTCGATGTGGTAAAAAGGCTTTCTCTTGCACATCCGAATATAAGGTTTCGCCTTTTCAACGGCACCTCAAAGGTGCTCGATACAGGTGGTGCAGGAATCAAAGAAAGGATATACCACATAATAGACGAGGAGGTTGCAAAAGGGCTTATCACCGCAGAACTCTACCGCCCACCCTACAGGCTCTATGTGGCATTGAGCCCTCCAGAGCTTAGCTATCCCACGGCAAGGCTACTGTTTATCAATGTAAACCGCAGGCCCGTAAAGGACAGCATGCTCACCCATGCACTTGTGGATGGCTAT
>DRQE01000025.1 GCA_011371515.1 Deltaproteobacteria bacterium | reverse complement strand
GAATATATATGGTCAGATGGGGTCTGTGTGATAGAATGGGCAGAAAAGGTAAAAGAGCTTCTGCCCGAAGATACCATCTATATAAACATCACCCATGAGGGAGACGACAGAAGAAAGATAGAAATAAGAAACGGAGGGCTTTAAGAGATGAAAGAGTTCGACCTTGTTGTAATAGGTGGTGGGCCCGGTGGCTACACGGCTGCAATAAGGGCTGCGCAGAAGGGCGCAACAGTGGGGCTTGTTGAAAAAGATAGAGTTGGAGGCACATGTCTTAACAGGGGCTGTATTCCCACGAAGGCTCTTTACTATTCGGCAAAAAACCTTCTTGCAACAGAGAAGGCAGAAAAGTTTGGCATAAAGATAAGCGGGGTGGAATTCAATATAGCAGAAGCAGTAAGAAGAAAGAACGATGTGGTGGCAAAACTGGTTGGTGGCATAGAGCAGTTGCTTAAGGCAAACCGTATAGAGCTTATAAGGGGCAATGGTTCCATAGAGGCAGAGGGAAAAGTAAAGGTTGAAAAAGAAGATGGCTCAACAGAGGTGGTTGGTGCAAAGTCCATAATAATAGCCACGGGCTCTGAGCCCGCGCTTATACCAGCCTTTAAGATAGACGGCACAAATGTGATAACCTCCACAGAGGCACTGGAGCTGAATAGGGTGCCCGAAAGCCTCCTTATAATAGGCGGTGGGGTTATGGGTTGTGAGTTTGCAAATATATTCTCTGCTTTCGGTAGCTCTGTGAAGATAGTGGAGATTCTTCCAAGGATACTCTCCACAGAGGACCCACAGGCAGTAAGGGTTGTGGAGAGGGCGTTCAAAAAGAGGGGCGTGGAGGTATTTACAGGCATAGGGGTTGAAGAGATAAACATCGTAGAAGATGGCAGGGTGGAAACCCGCCTTACAGACGGCAGAACCATAACGACAGAGAAGGTGCTCGTTACCATAGGTAGAAGTTTCAACTCCTCTGGTATAGGGCTTGAAAGTGTGGGTGTCAAGACAGACGATAAGGGAAGGATAGAGGTAGACTCGAGGATGCAGACCACCGCAAAGGGTGTATACGCAATAGGTGATGTTACAGGTGGCATGCTTCTTGCCCATGTGGCAGCAAAGGAAGGACTGGTGGCGGTGGAAAACGCACTTGGTGGCACAGAGGAGATGGACTACTCTGTGATTCCTGCAGGCATATTCACAGAGCCAGAGATAGCAAGCGTTGGCATGAGAGAGAAGGAGGCAAAGGAGAAAGAACTGGAAGTAAAGGTGGGAAGATTCCCCTATGCAGCAAGCGGCAAGGCACTCACCATGGAAGAGCCTGATGGATTTGTGCAGATAGTGGCAGATGCATCGACCGATAAGGTGCTTGGCGCAACCATAGTGGGAGCCCACGCAACTGACCTTATAGGAGAGGTGGCAATAGCCATAAGGCAGGGTGCCAAGGTTACAGACATTGCTGACACGGTACATGCACATCCCACTCTACCGGAGCTCGTCATGGAGGCAGCAGAGGATGTGCACGGTATGGCAATACACAAGGCAGGAAGGAGGAAGTAAAAAGGTAAAGTGGCTCTTATAGTGCAGAAGTACGGTGGAACCAGCGTTGGTTCCATAGAGCGTATAAAGAATGTGGCAAAAAGGGTTATAAAGGCACGCACCAGCGGAAATCAGGTGGTGGTGGTAGTTTCTGCAATGGCAGGTGAGACAGACCGCCTCATAGGGCTTGTCCACCAGATAACCGACGAGCCCCCACCAAGAGAGTACGATATGGTCGTCTCCACTGGAGAGCAGGTAAGTGCAGGGCTCCTTGCAGCAGCACTTGAGAGTATGGGTTGCAGGGCAAAGGCACTTCTTGCCTATCAGATACCCATAATCACAGACTCACGGCACACTGCTGCAAGGATAGAGAAGATAAACACAGAGCCCATCCTTAAGGAACTTAAGCTGGGCTATGTGGTGGTTGTGCCGGGCTTTCAGGGGGTGGACAAAGAGGGCAATATAACCACACTTGGCAGAGGTGGCTCGGACACATCTGCCGTGGCACTTGCTTCGGCCCTTAAGGCAGACCTCTGCGAGATATACACAGATGTGGACGGCATATACACCACAGACCCGTCTGTATACGAGAAGGCACGGAAACTCAAAAAGATAAGCTATGACGAGATGCTCGAGATGGCAAGCCTTGGGGCAAAGGTGCTGCAGACAAGGTCTGTGGAGTTTGCAAAGAAGTACAATGTAAGGTTGCTCGTAAAGTCGTCCTTCAGGGATGTGGAAGGAACCCTTGTATGCAAGGAGGATGAAGATATGGAAAAGGTCTCTGTTTCAGGTGTAACATACAATAAAGACGAGGCAAAGATATCTGTTGTAAGGGTGCCAGATAAACCGGGCATTGCAGCCCGAATATTCAGACCCCTTACCGAAGAAGGCATAAATGTGGACATGATTGTGCAGAACATAAGCCACGATGGATTTACAGACCTTACATTTACAGTCTCCGAGAAGGACTTCAAAAAAGCCTTCGAGCTTGTAAAGAATGTGGCAGACCAGATTGGCGCAAAGGATGTGGAGGGAGACACCTCAATAGCCAAGATTTCCATAATTGGTGCGGGCATGCGTAGCCATGCAGGTGTGGCAAGCCGTATGTTCGAAACCCTTGCAAAAGAGGGCATAAACATACAGATGATTTCCACCTCGGAGATAAAGATCTCCTGCGTGGTGGATGTAAAGTACACAGAGCTTGCCGTAAGGGTGCTGCACGATGCCTTCGGGCTTGACGAAGAAGAGGTGAAAGAGGAGAAATGAAGAAAAAAGATATGACAGTGGAAATATACGATACCACCCTCAGAGATGGCACACAGGCAGAGGACATTAGTTTTTCCGTTGAGGATAAGATAAGGATAGTAAGGGCTCTCGACGAACTGGGTATACACTACATCGAGGGGGGGTGGCCGGGTAGCAACCCAAAGGATGTGGAGTTCTTCAAGGCAGTAAAGAAGGAAAGACTTAAGCGCGCAACCGTTGTTGCCTTTGGCTCCACAAGAAGGGCTGGCAAGAGACCCAGTGAGGACAGCAACCTCAAGAGCCTCCTTCGGGTTGGAACCCCCTGTGTTACCATATTCGGAAAGACTTGGAAGTTTCATGTAACGAGGGCTTTGAGGGTAAGTCTTGAGGAAAATCTGGACATGATACACGACTCTGTAAGATACCTTAAAAGAAGGGTGGACAGGGTCTTCTACGACGCAGAACACTTCTTCGATGGCTACAGGGATGACCCCGAGTATGCCCTCAAGACCCTTCAGGCGGCTCGGGCAGGTGGGGCAGACTGTATAGTGCTCTGTGATACCAACGGTGGCACATTGCCCTTTGACATAGCAAAGATCGTAAGAGAGGTAAAAGAGGCGATAGGGACACCCCTTGGGATACACGCCCACAATGACTCGGACACAGCCGTGGCAAACTCCCTTGTGGCTGTAAAGGAAGGCGCCTGCCATGTGCAGGGCACCATAAACGGGTTTGGTGAAAGGTGTGGGAATGCAGACCTCTGTAGCATCATACCGGCACTTAAGTTCAAGATGGGGCTTGATTGCATACCAGAGGAGAACATAAAGAAACTGAGAGAGACCTCGCGCTTTCTCTATGAGCTTGCAAACCTGCCCCACCAGAAGCACCAGCCCTATGTGGGTGACAGTGCCTTTGCGCACAAGGGTGGAGTGCATGTAAGTGCGGTGCTTAAAAGCCCTGAAACTTACGAACACATAAGGCCAGAGCTTGTTGGAAACACCCAGAGGGTGCTGGTCTCTGACCTTTCGGGCAGATCCAACATACTGTACAAGGCACAACAGTACGGGCTTGATCTGAAAAGCGATTCCCCAGTGGTAAGAAAGATACTGCGGGAGCTCAAAGAGCTCGAGCACGAAGGCTTCCAGTACGAAGGGGCAGAGGCAAGTTTCGAGCTTCTAATACAGGAGGCACTCAAGAAGAGGGAGAAGTACTTCAAACTCCATGGATTCCGTGTGATAGACGAGAAGAGAGAAGAAGGCAGACCCCCCTATTCAGAGGCTACCATAAAGCTCGAGGTGGGCAATGTGGTGGAACACACCGCTGCAGAGGGTAATGGGCCTGTTAATGCGCTCGATAAGGCGTTGAGAAAGGCTCTTGAAAGGTTCTATCCATCTCTTAAAGAGGTGAAGCTTCTGGACTTCAAGGTAAGGGTTATAGGCGGAAAGAAGGGCACTGCTGCACGGGTGAGGGTGCTCGTTGAGTCTGGCGATGGAACAGACAAGTGGGGAACCGTGGGGGTATCTGAAAATGTCATAGAGGCGAGCTGGCAGGCACTGGTAGAGAGCCTTGAATATAAGCTCTACAAAGACAAGAGAAGAAAAGATGCAAAGAAGGGCTGATTCTGCCACAGAGCCTCTTGCCTTCCTTATTCTGGCACTCCTTATGTTCGCCCTTTTCCTGTGGCAGAATTATCATATCCTCTTTACAGATAGCACCAAAGCAGACCAGACGATACAGACAGGCCTTCATGGGCTCATTCCATAGATACTGCCAGCCCTCGGGGACTGGTCAGATGGGAAAATATCGCCTATATTATATAAAAGGGTGAGATGCCATGACAGAGGATATAATAGAAATACTGAAGAAGAAAGAGGCAGAGGTGGAAGCCCTTCTGGAAGATGCCAGAAGGGAGGCTGAAAGAATAAAGAAGGATGCCATAGTAAAGGCAGAAAGACTCAAAGAAGAGGAGCTTAAGAAGGCAAAAGAAGAGATAGAGAAGATGAAAGAAGAGCTCGAAAAGAGTATAAAAGAGAAGACAGAAGATATAGTGGCATCTGCGAAGAAGAAAAAAGAAGAGCTTGAAAGATATGCCCACAGGCACAGAGAAGAGGCCATAAAGAAGGTTGTGGAAATGCTTATACCGGAGAAGTACCGGTGATAAAAGAGATGACAAAGGTACAGATTGTGGGGCCCAAGACCCACAGAGACCGCTGTATAGAGATACTCCATGAGCTCTCTATAATGCAGATAGAGACCGTCTTGGAAGAGAAAGAGGGCTTCCTTAAAAAGGTGCCGGTGGAGAAAGAGAAACTGGAAGAGAAGAAAAGGCTTGAGAAGATAAGGGAAGCCCTTACAGAGCTCCTTTCTGTTCTTCCCACACCCTCTTCTGTAGCCCCGCCCCTCAGGCTTAAAAAACAGCACATCTATGAAGAGTTCGAAAGGCTTGCACCCCTTATGGAAAGGGCAAAGGCACTCTACAGAGAGCAGGAAGAACTAAAAGAGGAGCTTGAGATGGTATCGAGATACGAGCACCTTCTTAGAGGCTTTGTGCCCCTTGTAACAGCCCTTGGAGGACTTAAAAACATAGAGATAACAGGCCTTGTGGTGGATAGAACCGTGCCAGATGTGCTGAAACTCTTGGAAGAGGAGCTTAAAAGACTTACGAAGGGGGCATACGAGTTCCACTCAAAGGTTATAGACGAGGATACCATTGCGGTGGTTATAACATACCAGAAGAAATACTCCCCGCAGATACGCCACATCATACTCGGCGAGGGGATAGATGAGATAAGGCTGCCACAGGACTACAGAGAGATGCCGCTTTTTGAGGCACTAAAAGAGATGCTCAAAAAGAAGATGGTTCTGCCAGAAAGGATAGAATACATAAAGAGAGAGCTTGAGACCATCTCGCAGACACACAGGCATCTGCTCGAGGGGCTCAAGAGAGCGGTGGAGGATGCCATAGATGAGATAGAGGTTCTTTACTATTTTGCGGAATCAAGGTTTCTCTTTATAATAGAGGGCTGGGTGCCCGCAGACAGGGTGGACCATCTTGAAAGAGAGCTCAAGGGAGAGTTTAAAGAAGATGTGCTGGTCCAAGTGCTTGAGCCTGCAGCCGAAGAACTTGATAGGGTGCCCGTCTACATAGAAAATCCACCATATATAAGACCCTTTGAGATATTCCTTAGGGCACTGCCACCTCCAAAGTACGGCTCTGTGGACCCAACACCCTATGTGGCTCTCTTCTTTCCCACATTCTTCGGTCTCATAGTGGGTGATGTTGGCTACGGGCTTGTAGTCCTTGGGGCAGGCCAGTTTATAAAAAGAAGATGGAAAGAAAGAGAGTTTATAAAGAATGCAGGGGTGGTGCTTTCTCTGTGTGGAGTAAGCGCCATAGTGTTTGGCATCCTTTTTGGTGAGTTTTTCGGCACACTTCCAGAAAAGCTGGGCTTTCATCCACTTTTCGAAAGAATGGAGGGGTTGAAGCTCTTTATGCTCTTTACCCTCGGCATAGGAATCGTGCACACCACTCTGGGGTTTACAATAGGGGGGCTGAACCTTATTAAAAGGGGTAGAACAAAGAAAGCCCTTGAGAAGTTCACCTCACTTATTCTCACCCTTGTTATCATACTCATGGTGGCTGCTGCATACAATTACATCCCAGAGGGGCTTCTTACCCCACTGGTTGTAGTATTCATAGCAGGTGTGGCACTTCTCCTGTGGCTTGAGGGTGTGGTGGGTCCCCTTGAGCTTGTAAGAAGTGTTGGCGGTATACTCTCCTATGTGCGTATCATGGCAGTGGGCACATCCTCCGTGGTAATGGCGGTTGTGGCAGACAGGATGGCAGGAATGAGCGCAAGCATTCTTACAGGCATACTTGTGGCTTCCCTTATTCATCTGCTAAACATATTTATGACATTCATAAGCCCTGTCATACAGTCTATGAGGCTACAGTATGTGGAGTTTATGGGCAGGTTCTACGAAGGAGGTGGAAGGCTTTACAGGCCTTTCAGCAGGAGATAAAAGAACTGTATAAATAAAAAAAGGAGGTGCCTATGGAAAAGGGCCTTATAGCCATTGCTGCAGCCCTTGCGGTTGGACTATCTGCCCTTGGAACAGGGCTTGCACAGAGTAAAATAGGCTCTGCTGCCTGTGGAGCCCTTACGGAGAGACCAGAACTCAGCGGTACCATGATAATACTTCTTGCAATTCCTGAAACCATGGTGCTTCTTGGGTTCGTGATTGCCTATCTCATACTGGGGTGAGTCAGAATGGGTTATGCAGAGCTCATAAAGGCAGTTGAAGAAGAAGGTAGAAAAGAGCGGGCGCGTATACTGGAAGAGGCAGAAAGGGCAGCCAGTGAGATACTCGAGTCTGCCAGAAAAGAGGCGCTCAAGAAAAAAGAAGCCCTTCTTGATAAAGCCCACATAGAGCTTAAAGATAGAGAAAGCGAGGCACTGAACAGTGCAAAGGCAGAGGCAAGAAAGGTTATTCTTTCCACCAGATACGAGATACTCAAGGAGGTGTTCAAAGAGGCCATAGAAAGGATAAAGAGTCTACCAGATGATAAGTATGGTGCTATAATAAGAGCACTGTTCGGTGAGCTTGAAAGAGACTGGAAAGAAGTGGTTGGGGAGGAAAGGCCTCTCGTTTATGTGGCACCAGAAGATGCAAGGTTTCTTGAAGGTGTGGCATACGAGGTTATTCCTGCCGACGATGTGGAAGCAGGTGTTGTATTTGAATCAAAAGACAGAAAATACAGGGCAGAGAATACCCTTGAAGCAAGGCTCGAAAGACTCAAGCCAGAGCTACTTGTGGCACTTAAGAGAATTCTTTTTGAAGAGTCCCTGCAATAAGCACGGTAGCCTTCCATGGATATAGCCTACACAAACGCAAGAATAAGGG
>DRQE01000024.1 GCA_011371515.1 Deltaproteobacteria bacterium | reverse complement strand
GGCTCTTTCGAGATACCCCTTGTGGTAAAGGCACTGGCAGAAAGGAAGCGTTATGATGCAATCGTCTGTGTTGGTGCTATAATAAGAGGAGATACACCACATTTCGACTATGTTGCAGGTGAGGCAGCAAAGGGTATAGCAAGGGCATCGGTTGAATACGGGCTGCCCGTGGCATTCGGCATAATAACGGCAGATACCCTTGAGCAGGCAATAGAGAGGGCAGGTACAAAGAGCGGCAACAAGGGTAGAGACGCAGTACTCACAGCCATAGAGATGGCAAACCTTATGAAGAATCTTTCGAAGAAGAGATAGGATATGTACAAGAGGACACTGGCAAGAGAACTCGTACTTCAGGCACTCTACAGGCTCGACCTTACAGATGGCTCGCCCGAAGAATGCCTCGGTGATGTGCTGGCTTCAAGGGGTGTGGAAGCCCAGACCCGTAGCTATGCGGAAAGGCTCTTCCACGGCGTAGTTGAAAAGATGCGAGAGCTCGATTGCATCATAGAAAAACACTCTGCTCACTGGACCATAGAGCGCATGTCTGTTGTGGACCGAAACATCCTTAGAATAGGGGCTTACGAGATACTCTATGTGGAGGATGTTCCCTTCAAGGTCGCCATAGACGAGGCTGTGGAACTTGCCAAAAGGTTCAGCACCAGAGATTCAGGTGCTTTCATAAACGGTATCCTCGACAGTCTTGCCAAAAGCCCTTCTGCAGGCAAAAACAGGGGTCTAAGCCAAGGGCGTCTTGCTCCACTCACATAGTTTCTTTTTTTTTCTCACAAAAAAAGCGGGGTGAATGGAGCTCACTCCGCTATGGACGAGGCGGGATAGATTTTTGTTTAAAGAAAGAGCCCGACCCGTAAGAGGGGGGCAGGGATGGGTCAGGCTGCTTTCTCTTTATGCTCTTCCACCTTTACCTCTACCTTCTTGGGCAGTGCCTTCGACTCTGCTGGCATGGAGATGTGGAGTACACCGTTACGATAGGATGCCTCTATCTTGTCGGTATCCACGCCTTCTGGCAGAGTGAAGGTTCTTTCGAACCTGCCATAGGAGGTCTCACGAACCAGATATTCGCCCTTTTCCTCTTCCTTCTCGGTCTTCCTCTCACCCTTTATGGTGAGCTGATTTCCAACAACCGAGATATCCACATCTTTTGGATCAACACCGGGCAGATCAGCCTTTATGTGGAGTTTACCCTCTTTTATGTAGCTCTCAACAGGGGGAAACCATTCGCCTTTGAACCACGTTGGTGCTATACCGCTAAAGGTCCTCTTGAAAAGCTCGTCCATCTCCCTGTGGAGTGTGGAGAGTTCCTCAAAGGGATCCCATTTTCTGAGCTTCAGCATCTCAATCACCCCCTTTTGCTTTTATTTTTCTTACTCCGCCTCGTCTTCCTACTATAAATATAGACCCGAAAGAAGGGATGTCAAGGGGTGTGCCCGGTGTAAGCAGAGAAAAAACCCTTTGCCACACAGACCATGTTCTTTCCATTCTCTTTTGCCATGTACATGGCCGTATCAGCTGCCTTTATGAGTGCATCCCGTATCTCACGCACCCTTAGCCCCTGCTTTACGTTCCGCCTCAGAGAGGCAACCCCGAGGCTTGCGGTTATGAGGTTTTTAATCCTTAAAGGAGGGATGTTGCCGTCGTCTTTTGAGAGGAAGACATGCTCGGCTATAGACTTTCTCAACCTTTCTGCATACCTTCTGGCATATTCTATGCCCCTGCCGGGAACTATTATTGCAAATTCGTCTCCACCATAGCGTGCAGGAATTATTTGACCCTCTGTCATGTTAAGAAGAATGAAGCCAAGCTCTTTGAGAAGCTCGCTGCCCGCAAGGTGACCGTAGGTGTCGTTAACCTCTTTGAAGTGGTCGAGGTCCATGAAGATAAGGCCAAGGTCCTTACCTTCGTGGACTGCTTTTTTCACCTCCTTCAGAAGGTGGTCGAAGAAGAAACGGTCGTTGTAAAGGCCTGTGAGGTTGTCCCTTATGGAGAGTTCACCAAATCTTTTTGCATCAAGAAAGTTCTGTATAAGGGTGGATGTGTAGCCTGCAAATATCTTAAGAAGTTCGAGGTCTGTTTCGTCGTAGTTTATGCCGTCGAGCTTGTTTATAAGCTCCAGCACCCCTATGGTGGTATTCTTTATCTGTATGGGAACACATATTATAGAGTGGGTCTTGAAGCCTGTTATCTTGTCTATCTCTGAATAGAAGTCCCTGTCCTTTTCCACATACCTGCTTATACAGGGCTCACCTGTTCTGTAGGTCTTACCTGCTATGCCCATGGAGACAGGGAGCACAGAGCCTGCAAGCTTTCTGGAGCCCTTTCCGTAGCAGGCAACGAAGTAGAGTCTGCCGGGTTTCTTCCTTTCTGCATCGAGTATAGGGTCGTCAAGCAGTATTGAGCCCGATTCCGAGGGGACGAACCTGTTCGCCCACATGAGTATGCTCTTCAGTGTGCCCTTTATGTCTACATCGGAAGGGCTCGTATCATGCTCCTGCTTTTTCCTCTTGAGAACTCTTTCAAGGATGGTATTCCTAGCAACATATATACGCACAATTAAAGAACCTGCAAGTGGAGTGTTACATTATTTTACTTTAAAATACAATAGGTTTTCAAGCTATTCTTTGTCAGGCTCATGGCGGAGGGGTAGCCTCAGGCTGAAGGTGGTTCCCATGCCGGGAGTACTTTCCACACTTATGCTACCACCGTGTCTTTCCACAATAAGTTTTACGAGACTTAAACCAAGCCCTGTGCCTCTTGTGAGCCTTTCTGCATTGGTTGCCCTGTAGAACTCGTCGAATATGCGACCTATCTCATCAGGGGGGATACCTATACCGGTGTCAGAGACATCTATCCTCACCGAGCCATCTTCAACAGTTGCACCTATGGTTATCCTTCCTCCCTCGGGTGTGTAGTTTATGGCATTTTCTATGAGGTTTTTTAGCACGCAGAATAGCTGCTCTCTATCGGCAACAAGTGTAAGCCCCTGTGGCTTGATTGTAACCTCTATTTGAAGCCCCTTTTCTCCACCACCTGTGAGCATGAGCACATCCTCAAGGAGGGCTGAAAGCTCTACGGGCTCAAGCCTTAGGGTCTTCTTTAGCCTTATCTCTGATATGTCCAGAAGCTCTGCCACATAGCCGTGGAGAAACTCTGCCTTCCTTCTTATGCCAGCTGTAATCTGGAGTGCATCCTGTGGCAGGTTTTTGAGATATTCGTCTGTAAGGACATCCACCATGGTGAGTATTGAAGAAAGAGGCCCCTTTACATCGTGGGCAACCATACGGACATATTCAGACTTGAGCCTATCCTTCTGTTCGAGCTGGCGGTTGAGTTCTTTAAGCCTTTTTGTCTTTTCTGCAAGCTCAAGCTCGCCTGCCTTTAGCCTTTCCGATATGGAGGATACTATGTAGGTGGTAAATAGTATGGCAGTTGCAAAGGCTCCATATACTGTAGCAAGATAGATGGGGGTATCGTAGAGCTCTTCGGGGATGAACCCTTTGAGGTGATGATGGGGGATGATAGAAAGATACTCTCCAATAGCCATGGCACCAACCGCCACAGACACGAAGGCTGCCTGCATGTAGGCTGTGGCAGGGGGCAGGAATATGCCAGTAAGTACCGTATGGAAGATGAAGTAGAAGATGAATGGATTTTCAAGCCCGCCTGTGTAGTGGATTAGCACGGTAAGGGTGAGTATATCCACCACTGCCTGAAGGAGTACGAACCTTTCTGCCTTTTGTGGAAGGTCTATGGAAACGAGGCGCCTGCTCTTTATTCTTTTAAGGTAGAGCTGAAAAGCCACATTGTAGAGTGCAATGAAAAGGGCTATAAGTATTATCGTGGTAAGTGGCACATCCACCCCGAGCCACCGCGCAACGAGGCCAGCAAGCCCCACTGCCCCTGCAGTAAGCCACCGTATGTTTATGTACCATCTGAGTCTTTCTGTAAGTTCGGCTTCTTTGAGGCTTATCTTCATTCTTTCAAGAGGGCTTTTATCTTCTCTACAAGTGTGGCAGGTTTTACAGGTTTTTCCAGAAGTTCGTCTGCCATGAGATAGTCCT
>DRQE01000023.1 GCA_011371515.1 Deltaproteobacteria bacterium | reverse complement strand
TGAACTTGTAGCCCGTATACAGTATGAATCTGTATATGTCTGCAAGGTCGTTCTTTGAGCTGTGCTGGTAGTTTGCATATGTGAGTTCTGCATATCCACCTATGGAGAGTCCCTTCTCCACCCCGTAGACCTTTGAGGCGGCAGGACCAAGCCCCGTGTAGGACTTATACTCTGGCTCTGCCACAGCCCCGAGCCTGAGTTTTTCCACCTCCTCGGTGAGTACCTCTATCTGTTTCTCTATCTGCTTCAGCCTCTCTTCCCTTTCTGATGCCAGTGCCTGCCCCACACCAATGAGGACGAGCACCACAACGACCAGAGCCTTCTTCAAGGTCTTCATCGTATTTTACCTCCTCCCTATTTTTTATTTCAGGACTCCGAACTCTCCCCTGTGGTCTCTGGTCTCCTTATACCTTCATTCCTCTGTGTCACAGGTAATGAGTACGAGCCTCTTGCACCTTCTGCACTTTATCTCCACACCTTCCGAGACGAGCCTTGCCACGAGGCTGCCGCAATCACACCTTAGATCCATACATTCACAGTCCTTCATCTTCTCTTCGTCTACCTTTATCATTACCCTGTCCATCTTCTGTCTGGCACCTCCTTGTTTATGCAAGTGATTATCATTTTCATTCATTTCTGTCAGAAGGCAAGCTGCATCCTTGCACCGTATATGAACAGGTCGTTACCACTCACACCGCCTGCATTAGCCACATACTGTATGTCAGGCGTTACGGAAAGGTTTTTGTTTGCCCACCACTTGTAGTAGACCTCTGCGTGGTGCTCGTAGTCTGCGTCCACCTCGCTGGTGGATTCCCTGTAAGGAGAACTAACCCTCGTCATACCGTACGCCATGCCCAGCCTGTCGTTGCCCCTCTTCCAGCTGTTTCCGAGTATCTGAATACCAGCAGAAATGCTCATATCGAACTGTGCTGCCCTCTCACGCTGTATGCCATACCTTAGAAACAGAGCCACATCTGTTGATACCTCCTGATCTATGCTCATCCCCACACCCCTGTTGGACAGGTCATTTGCCGATGGGTCAGCAGGGTCTGTGTGGGCGGTCTCGTTAGTCCAGATGTAGAACCTGTAGTTACCGTTGAGCCCGTAGTAGGGTCTCCATATATCGAGCTCTGCTATCGCGAAGGGGCGGTCCAGTATGTCCTTGAAGTCTCCGTCACCTTCGAAAATCCCTACTCTACCCGTAACCTTAAGCCCCTTGTTGTATATGGAGGTAAACCTGTAAGCAACGCTCAAGCCGGCTCCGTAGTAGTTGTCGTCGCCACCGAAGTCTATGGCTATGTTGTTCACGAATATGTTCGCAGCGAACTGGTCTGTCTCCGAGTTTGCCACCCTGTTGGTATCGAAAAGTGCCGTGGGGTCTATTTTACCTATGGTCAGCTCGAGCCTTCTGTCTCTCGTGTCAGGCAGGGGAAACTCCGTCCAGTACCATGCCTCGACGAGGTTGAACACGGGCTGGTTGAACTCGAGGTCTGCGTTTGGACCCGAGAACATGGCAGGAAGGGATGGCACTATGCCATCTCCTTCGCCTATGTTTCCTCTGAAGTAGACATTACCGTAGAGCCCCGCAGGTGCCATGAGGAAGAGGTCTGCCGAGTAGGAGCCCTCTGCCCCGTCTGGGCCTGCGGGATTGTCCGCCACAGCCTGCAGGAACATGGTCAGGTCTCCGCCTATGGTGAATGCCTCGAGCCTTTCCTCCATTGCACGGAGCCTGCCCGTTCTGTAGTCAACCATGGCAAGGTTCCTCTCAAGGGTCTCAAGGTGTAGCTTCATGTCCTCGAGCATGCGGGTGTGTTCCTTGAGCACATCCTTTTCAAGCCTTCTTGTCCTCTCTTCGAGTTCCTCGATGCGCCTTTTCAGCGTCTCCGTATCGCTATCCTGTGCGTAGACCGGTAATGCGCACATAAGGCTTACAAGTACTGCCACAATCAAGATGATAGGCATCTTCCCAAGACCTCCTCAACTTTTAGTATCCGCCCTTCTTGCCAACTCCGTAGTAGGTGAACTCCCACTCCATGGTAAATGGCCTGAACCAAGGTCTTACCCCTGTCTGTCGGTCGGTGTGTCTGCCGAACACATCTGCCGGTGGCTCTATCCTGTAGACGAGCCTGTATCTGCCGGGCCCAAAGAGCTTCACATTGTCGCCATAATGGGGTCCATCGTTTGCCACCATTGGCGAGAGCTTGCCCTCTCGCTTCTGGCCCGTATCGAGCTTGGTGAGCTCGTAGTAAATGGTAAGGAAGGGTATCCACTCACCTGCTGCAAAGCCGTTTGGGTTGTTCTCTGAAGCCCTTATGTCGCACTCAAGGTGTATGTCTGACTCTGCCCGTGAGCGCATTATCCCCTCCGGTTCCATCTCTATGGGTTGAAGATAGACTGCAGCCACCTCCATACCGTATATGGACTGCGGATAACCTATGGGGGTCTCTATAGCCCTCACAGGTTGCCAGCCAAGGAAAATCATTAAAAGTGATAGAACAAAGACCATACGCTTCATGACCAAAACTACCTCCTGTAATCTTCTTCTATTATGGTGCAAGGGCATCTGGGGTTACGCCCTTTCTTTCAAGCCTTTCTGCCGCATCCTTCAGCATCTCAACCAGTTCTATAGCCTGCGCCTCCACCCGTGCAGGAGCCGTCTCCTTGTGCATCGCCTTTCTGAGCTCTGTAAAGCCCTTCTCGAGCCTCAGCGCCTCTTTGAAGGAGATGAACCTTCTAACCGCCACCTCCATGTTTGCCTCTGGAGCCTCAAATATACCGAAGTAGGCATCAACCACGAGTTCCACGGCATCGAACTTCTCACCCCTCTGGTATTCAGCCAGCGCCTCCTTTAGCTTGCTCTCTATCTTTGCAACCACATCCATCCACACACCACCCGAAGCATGCACTATACCCGATAGAACCATCACCCCGAACAACGCAGATACCACCTGTCGAGCCATCTTCATCACACCTCCTTTTTGATATTAATTATCATTTTCAATTATCTCGTTTTTAAAAAACATCCCCTTCTCAGAACAGAACCCCATACCACAGTGCTGCCACGAGCACTGTTCCGAGGCTCAACGGAACCATGGTCAGCATGTTGCCCTTCGCCAGCCTGTATGCAAGGTATACGCTCCACAACCCGCCTGCTGCAAAGAACGCCATCTCAAGAGACTTCACCACCTGCTGTGTAACCCCGAGGGCTGTGGTCGTCTGAAAGAGTATCTGTCCCAGCCCGATAACCAGAGACAGCAGTGCCACGGGTCCGTACACATAGCCAAACCGCAGGAAGCCATCCTTCACGGATAGACCCCTTCGGTCTATTAGTGATGCCAGAGCAGTAAATACCGAAAGAGCGAGTGCAACTGCCACCATGGATGTAACCATGAATATGGTTATCGCCATCACATCGAGCCAGAGGAAGACCTCACCTGCCTCGGGATAGTTCACCATGAGCCAGCGTGGCCCAGAACTGCCAACCACATGAAGCAGCCCCAGATCCATAAAGATGTCTCCCAGCGCGTGTTTGAGCCTTATGTAGAGCGGGCTTATCTGCCAGTAGAATGCCCCGAGGGCAAGTCCCGTTGCGGAAAACAGAAACAGCACTTCCCACAGGTTAGGCTCTCTTCGTTCTATCTCTTCCACCTCTCTGCCAAGCCTTCTAAGCCTTACCCTGAGTGTGCCCCTCTCTTCGGGGTTTACGCACCTGAAACACTCTATACAGTTTGCACTGGAGGTCTTGGTGGCTGTGTTGACAAATGTGGGGCATGGATACCCCTTTGCTGAGCCTGCAGCTCTCTCGAAGCTTACCGCCCCAAGCCTTGAGAGTACCCCAAGAAGGGGTCCCATGGGGCAGAGATACCTGCACCAGACCCTTCTACCGCCTCCGTATATGTAACCAACAAGTACTGCCACAAGGGTGGTTCCTCCAAGTACCTCAAGGGTTGCAAGTGGATAGTCCCTCACCCCCACCACCTGACCGAATATGGTCACAGCTACGAAGCTCACTATGGCTATCCAGTCTCTGCGCAGCCAGCGTGGTGGCGCAAGGGCAAAGCCCTTTTTACTTGCGTACTCACTCGCAGCCCCCTGAGGACAGAAGACCCCGCACCAGAGTCTGCCCGCAAATATGACCGATAGGAACAACAGAGGAAACCACACACCCCAGATTATGAAGTTCGCAAAGAGGCTGAAGTCGTCGAAAAGGCTTGCCTCTTCGTCTGGAAGGGGCATAAATGCAGGCACCCCTATGAGCACCACCATAAGAAGAAGCACTACCACGTGGACTTTCCAGAATCTGTCCCTGTGTTTGAGGAAGAATCCCTCTATGGTCTCTGCAAGGCTGCCCCTGAGAGCCTTCTTCTCTTCCGTTACCTGAATTGTCCTTGTTTCCATACTTCTATGCTCCATATGGTTCTACATACTGCCTGCCGAATGTACACCCCTTCTTTTTGTGGCAAACCAGTAGCCCATTGCCACCAGCATGGCTAAAAGCATAAGAGCCTGCAATAGGATACCCTCCTTCGAAGGATAGATGCCGAATAGCTCTATGTGTGGAATCCAGCTCACCTCTGTATAGGGTAGCCAGCCTGCCTCCTGAAGCTCCATAACACCCTTGCCTGCAAAGCTGAAGGCAAGGTAGTAGAGAAGAGCCGATGTTACGCCAAAGAAGGGCTTTATGGGTATCCTCACGCTGTAGCGTCTTACGAGCAGAAAGACCAGCGCGAGTGCCACCACACCGAAGCCGAAGCCTGCAAGTATGGCACCACCCTCTTTGGTGCTGGAATAGAGTGCCTCGTAGAAGAGTATGGTCTCCGCCCCTTCACGATACACAGCAAGGAATGCAGCACTCGATAGGGCAAAGATGTTCGCCCTTCCGAGGGCTGCATCCACCTTCGTCCTTATGTAGTGGTGCCACCTTTCGGCCTCCATCTTGCTTATAAGCCAGTAGCTCACGTAAAAAAGGACAGCCGTGGCAAGAAGCATGGTTATACCTTCCAGTGCCTCCCTGTCTGCTCCGCTGAGACTCAGAACACTACGAAACAGAACTGCCGTGGCAACACTTGCAACGAGGGCTGCCATGCAGCCGTAGTAGATGTACCTTACGCTGTCCTTCCTGCCGGTTCTCGTAAGATAGGCTACAAGGGCACTTATTATGAGGATTGCCTCGAAGCCCTCACGCAGTATTATTATAAGTGCGTTAACAAGTGTCTGGTAGGCTGATGTCCCCGTGCCACCATATTGAGTGTTCTGCCCTGCGGAAGAAAGCCTTCTGGCATCCTCCGTAAGGCGAGTCGTAAGCTCGTCTATCCTTTCTCTTACCACAGAGACAGGCCTTCCAGAGGTTATTGCCTCTCTTATGGAGGCAAAGCCCATCTCGAGCTCTGTCTTTCTCTGTGTGGATATGTGTATGGCTATTGCCTCTTCCATGCCCTCTGCCTCGAAGATGTCGAAGTATGCCCTCGATACCTCTGCCCTTGCCTCCTTCTGCCTGCCAGCGGTGTAAAGCTCAAGGCTTCTCTCGAGGCTCTGGCTTATCCTTTCTGCCACAGAGCCCCATCGGTCTGCTGCATGGGATGGCACACTTATGGCAAGCAGAAACAGTATCAATGCGAATCTTACCAGCACCTTCACGGGCATTGCCGACCTCCGCTTTTTGATAATAATTATCATTTTCAATAAGGG
>DRQE01000022.1 GCA_011371515.1 Deltaproteobacteria bacterium | reverse complement strand
ATCATGGGATGTGCTCGTGCTAATAATCCTTGCGATACAGGTACTTACAGGGCTTGGCACCGCACTTCTCTACAGATGGGGCAGCAACTGGTTTGCTTCATCGGCAGTACCTTGGATATGGTCAATACTTACATTCAACCCCAAGGTTGAGTACATAGCATCACTGCCACTTCTTACAAAGATACACATCTTCAATGCCCTTATATTCATACTGCTCATACCGTTCTCAAGGCTTGTGCACTTCTTGGCATTCATAGGACCACTTAAGTATCTCACAAGGTCCTATCAGCTTGTCAGGTGGTATACAAGGGCACCAAGGACAGAGGCTATACGCCAGTATAAATAAGCTATAAACATACGAAGGGGAGCCGTGTACAGGAAATATTGAGTCTCAAGACGCACGGCTCCCCTATGTTTTTTATTGGAGGTTCCTTGACAAGGGCTTATTTGGTATTAGAATTTCTTCATGAAGAAAGGAGGTGAGAGAAGATGCCCAAGGTAAGTGATTTTGATAGATTTGGTATAGAAAATATGTCAAAAGAGGAGTATGAGGAGCGCCAGCAATATGTATTGAAAAACTGTCTGTGCCCGAGTTGTCCGACCTATGTGGAGGGCGACTATCCCTATGGATATTGTTTTCCACCAATAGGTACGAGCAGAAAGATAATGCACGAGAAGGAATGCATCTGCGAAACCTGCCCGATATACAGGGAATACGAGCTCAACCATACATTCTACTGTACACGCTGCTCACAATTGTGCCAGACCTATAAGCAGGAAGTTGCGGCAGGACACGAGTAAAAACTTTCATATACCTGCAGATGCTCAATGGTCTATCTATTTTGAAACTGACTTCTCTTATCAAATCTCTGGCGGGATGAAGTTGTGTTTGTAATTCAACCGATACATATGGCCATAGCAGTGCTGTTGCTTGTTAGCCTGAATGTGGTATCTGCAAGTGCCACAGAAATTCTGGTGCCCCAGCAATACAGTAGCATTGGTGAAGCGATTGAAAACGCTGGAAGCGGCGACCGTATACTTGTAAGCAAAGGCACATACAGGGAAAATATCGTCATAACGATGCCCCTTGTGCTTGAAGCCAAGGATGGCCCGCAGGATACTGTGCTTGAGCCCCTTGACCCATCTAAGCCTGTCATAAAGATTGTGGACACAGAAAAGGTGGGAATAAAGGGGTTCACCATAAAGGGCTCTCGTGCGGCAGGCCTGCATCTTTTAAGAACAAAGCGAAGCGAGCTTGTGGGCTCCTTTATAGAGGAGAACTATCATGGCGTGCTCATAGAGTATTCTTCTTACAACATGATTTCCGATAACACCATCACCAGAAACACCGATGGCATAAGTCTCTACTACTCAAGCAACAACATGGTGCTCGGCAACACCGTGAACAAGAACAACGACAAGGGAATTGTGCTCCTTTCATCACATCGCAATGTCATAAGGAATAACAGCTTTGACGGTAACTACTGGAACGGCATAACCCTTCTTTCATCACACAACAACATAATAACCAACAACAGTGCCGTACAGAATAGCTATGCCATCGTGGTGACCGAGTCTGCTGGCAATCTCATAAGAGATAACTATACCATGCGGCGGCTCTACTTTATACTGCCGGTGGTACTTGTGTATCTTGGAATAATATTCTATCAGATAGAGAGGAAGATATTTGCCCTTTACTATTCGGATAAGGTAAAGCGTATCTGGAAGTTCAGGGATTAGAGCTATGTGGATAGTATTTCTTGCAAGTCTCGGGTTTATATTTGCTGTGGCAAGTTTCATAGGGGGCTTCCGCATGGTAAGAAGGACAGACCATGTGGAAGAGGCCGTTATGCACAGAATAAACGGCTACATAACGGTGGGTATATACGTGGCACTGGCAGTGATATTCCTCAAGGATAGATTCAGCCTCTTCTATCTGAGTTTGTGGACCCTTGGGCTTATGGTACACCTTTTCAAGCTCTTTATAGCCCGAAAGGGACTTGGTGTGAGATACGGCGGATACGTGGGAGCCATGCTTATAATAACATGGCTTGTTGTCATATTCAGCCATCTCCCCTCATAGGTTGCTCAATTCATCTATTCCGAACACAGTTATCCTTGAAAGGTCTCTTCTCGGGAAGAACTCACGCAGGTGGCTTAAGACCACCTGTTTCGGGGCAAAGCTTGCAAGAATAGTGGTAATTCTGTGGTGGGAGACTTCGTGTATTGTGTCAAGAAGATCAAGCTGGTGTTCTTTTTCCTTTATGTATATCTTTACCTTTGTCTCGAAGACCATACCCTTTTCTTTTTTTCTATCCCACAGGGCGACATCAACCTTCTGCCCCTCTTCCTTTGAGCGCTTACGGGAGTCCCAGTCGTCTATGACAACGAAGCACTCACGGCTTATAAGCACTTCCTCTTTGTCTCCATAGCGCTGGAGCATCTTTCTGTAGATGTAAGATTCAGGGAATATGCTACGGAATTTTCCGAGTCTGTCCCACCCCTCGTATGTTTGAGGGAAGCTTGAGTAGAGGGCAAAAAGATGGGTGAAGAATTTTATGTATGTCTCGTCTCGCTCGAAGCTCTTTCGTTTTACCCATGCCTTGACACGAGCCGGTAGATGCTTTGTGCTCTCTATGTTGGAAAGGTCCTCCTCTCTGTAGCAGAAACATATTATGGATGCGTAGTTATAGAACTCCTCCCCGCTCTTGGAGAGCAGTATGGAAAGTATTGCCTGCACATCAGGGTCACTTTCTAATGACTCTATATATCGAAGTGCTCTCTCGTCTACAGGAAAGCGGACCTGCAAGGCAACAACGCTCCTCTGGTTGTAGAAAGGTCTTACCTGTCCTCAAGGGGTTTTTCTGCAACCCTTCCGTCCGTTCCTTCACCGCCGGAAGTTGCACGAGGTGTGGCAGTGTGCTTATCAGAAGATTTTATAAGAGATAAGTACTCAAGGTCTTTTTTGTAGTAATGGGGAAGTGACTCAAGCCACAGAAGATACTCGGGATCGTCTCTTCGGCGCAGTTCTTCGAGCCCAAACAGAAGATAATCACCAGTGTGGGCAAGCTGTGTTACCTCTTCTATGTTTCCAGCCTCTACGGTTTCAACAAAGTTTCTGAGTTGTGGGAGTATGCGCTTCAGAAGCGCGGAGTTTGCATCTTCTGCAAGGTGTTCTTTGAGTTTCTTCAGTCTTTCTTCCTTCGAGAGCTCCTTTGCGTCAATTGGGTCAAGCTCAAGAGCCTTTTTTATTACCCCGTTTATGTGCGATAGATATTCGAGACAGAATAGCACACATACGGCAGTTGCTGTGAGACGAGACAGCTCTCTTTCAACATCACTGTCTATGTGCCATAGTGTGGAGATGCGGTCGTATATGAGCTCTGAAAGGCTGTGGACGAACCTCTCTTCCAGTATGGATTCGAGAGAGCTTCTCGCTTCTTTGTCTAAACCGCTCATATGCCGATTCTCCCAAGTTAATCATATTCTCTGTGCTATACTGTGTCAAGGGATTTCTGGCTGTTTTTAT
>DRQE01000021.1 GCA_011371515.1 Deltaproteobacteria bacterium | reverse complement strand
ACAGATATAAGGCTCTTTATGGCGAGCATTATCCTTGAAAGCTCTCCACCCGATGCTATCCTGTTCAGTGGTTTTGCCTCCTCTCCGGGGTTGGTGGAGATAAGAAAAAGCACATGCTCTGCTCCTTTTTCTGTAAGCCTGTATCTATCATCTGCGGACTTATCCCTCCTTATCTCCACATGGAAGGCTGCCCCCCTGATGCCAAGCTCTTCGAGCTCCTTTTCTATGGCAACCTTGAGCTCTTCTGCTGCCTTTCTCCTTGCCTCACCAAGGGAATCTGCAACCATGTATGCCTCTTCTTCTGCCCTTGAAAGCTCTGTGCGAAGCCTTTCCAGTTCAAGCTCGTGGTCTACCGTGGAAGAAAGCGTCTGCTTTATCCCATCCCTTCTTTTCAGCACCTCCTCTATGGTGCCACCATACTTTCTTTTAAGTGTGTTTATGGCATCCAGTCTGTCTTCAACCTCTTTGAGTCTTTCAGGGTCTGCCTCTATGGTATCTACCTTCTGGCGCAGGGTTGCTGCCACATCCTCAAGCTCATAGTATGCCGATTCAAGCCTTCTTGCAAGCTCTCCAAGCTCCTCATCAAGTGAAGAGAGTTCCTCAAGCCTTCTGGTAAGTCCAGAGAGCCTTTCCATCACAGAACCCTCTTCAGAGTAGAGCGTGCTCTCTCCTTCAACAAGGGCATGCCTTATGCTCTCTGCATTCCTTAAAAGTTCAAGCTCTTTTTCAAGCTCCTCGTCCTCACCCTGTCTTGGAGCAATGCTCTCTATCTCTTTTAGCTGAAACTCCATAAGCTCTCTTTCCTGCGAAGAGAGTTCTGTTGAGCTTTTAACCTTTTCGAATTCTTTCCTTGTTCTCAGCAGCTTTCTGTAGGAACTGCTCATCTCCTCTCTCAAACTCTCCAGCCCACCGAAGGCATCGAGTATATCTATGTGCTCTTCTGCCCGTGTGAGGGATTGATGCTCACTCTGTCCGCAAATATCTATAAGGTGTCTGCCTATCTCCGAAAGTGTCATGAGTGTGGAAAGACTTCCATTTATAAATATACGGTTTCTACCATTTCTGTGTATTATCCTCTTTATCAGCAGTGTATCTGCTGCCCCGATACCCGCGTCATTTAGTATATCTTCCATCCGCTCCATCCCGCTTATGTCGAACAGGGCTTCCACCCTTGCCTCCTCGCAGCCACTTCTTATAAGGTCGGCAGATGCCCTGTCGCCCAGCACAAGGTCTATGGCATCTATGATGATACTCTTTCCCGCACCTGTCTCGCCGGTAAAGACGGTGAATCCTGCCTCGAAGGAGAGTGTGAGCTCATCTATAATGGCAAGGTCTTTTATGTGGAGTTCCTGCAACATAGTAAGAGTAGTCTGCAGGGTAGCTCTGCTCTTACCTTCCCCACAGAAGTCTTTCTCTCAACACATCGAAGTAGTTCTTCTCGTCACTCTTTACAAACCATACACTCTCTTCCGCCCTTTTTATAACCACCGCATCTCCTGTGTTTATGGGCATGTCCACCTGTCCATCCAGTGTGAGCTCTATTTCCATATTGTCTGTAAGTATTTTAACCTCTATCTCCACAGATTCTGGCAACACAATTGGCCTTTTTGATAGATTGAAAGGGGATATAGGTACCACAAGTATGGAATGTAGTGCCGGATGGAGTATGGGTCCACCTGCAGACAGTGCATAGGCTGTTGAGCCCGTAGGTGTGGATATTATAAGTCCGTCTGCCCTGTAGGTGGTCATGTATTTCTGGTCTACCCGTGTCTCCATCCTTACGAGTCTGGTCTTTCTGCCCTTTATGACCGCATCGTTAAGCACCCTGTACTCGGCAAACTTTCTCTTATCTCTTATTATCTTCACATTCAGCATCATCCGCTCTTCTACCTCTACTTTGCCTTCGAGCATCTTGTCTATATTTTCCTGCGCCTCTTCCACCTTTACCGCCGTAAGGAAGCCGAGCCCGCCCATATTGACGCCCAGTATCGGTATCCTTTTACCCCCCACAAGCCTTGAGGCATAGAGCATGGTGCCGTCTCCACCGAGCACAACGAGTGCGTCCATCTCGTTAGAGAGGGTATCCCTGTCCGCAGGTTTTACAAAGCCTGTCTTTGCGGCAACATCAGCATCGGCATAGGGCTCTATCCCCTTGTCCATCACATACCGGGCGAGCTTCATACACAGCTCAATCGCATCGGGATTGGCTTTTTTGACGATAAAACCGATCTTTTTCATCTCCCTCATCTCCTATTGGTGTGGTCTTATTATCACCTTTATGGATTCCCCTGCCTCCTCAACAAGCCTGAATCCCTTCTGTATCTCCTCAAGTGGCAACACATGGGTTATCATATCGTTCACATCCACCCTTCCCTTTGCGATAAGCTCAAGGGCTATCAGGCTATCCCGTGGTGCTGCAGCATAGGTGTTCTTTATGGTTATATTGTCCTTCCAGATGGAGAAAAGCTCCATGGGGTAGTGCTCGCCCGGCATCTTTGGTGCAAAGAATACCACCGTGCCTGCCCTTTCAACACTCTCGAAGCCATCCTTTATAGCCCCATCTGTTGCAGCGCAGAGGAATACGATGTCGCAGAGTCTGCCGAACCTTTTAAGTATCTTATCCCTTACCCCTTCGCCTGCCCTTATCACAAGATCAGCCCCGAACTTTTCTGCCACCGAGAGCCTGTAGGGGTGTACATCCGTTGCCACTACGAAGTCTGCGCCCAGTGCTCTTGCAAGTTTTATGTGCAGAAGCCCTGAAATACCGCTTCCCACAACGAGCACACTCTTTGCAGGGCTCATACCTGCCACCCTGAACCCCCTTACCACACATCCCAGAGGTTCAACGAATGTGGCTTCCTCAAAGCTCATCTCTGGGGGTATCTTAAAGACCCCTCTGTCAACATTTATGGCAGGCACCCTTATGTATTCAGAGAACCCACCGGGGTCGAAGTTGGTGCTCCTGAGTGTATCGCATACGGTGTGATTGTCTTCGAGGCAGTATCTACAGGTATTGCACGGCACATGATGAGATACTGTTACCCTGTCGCCCTGACGAAACCTCTTAACCCTGCTGCCACATTCCTCCACCACGCCTGCCACCTCATGCCCCAGCACCCTTGGAGCACTCTTGAGCCTGTACCATTCCATTACATCACTTCCACATATACCACTTGCCTCAACCCTCAGCAGTATCTCATCATCACCTATGGCAGGCTTCTCTCTTTCCTCTACCCTTACATCCTTGTTCGAATAGTAGACTCCAACGCGCAAGTCTTTCTACAAAACCTCCTTTTCTTCAGAGTCAGGCTGTTTTCTGCTTTGCCTCTTCACTGAGTGTCCTGTATAGCTCGTATGCCTCATCCACTGTGGCATTGTTGTGGACTATCTCTCTTACCGCCCTTATCATTGCCACAGGGTTTTCTGACTGGAATATGTTTCTGCCCATATCCACACCAACAGCCCCGTCGTTTACAGCCCTGTATGTGAGCTCAAGTGCATCGCGCTCTGGTATCTTCTTACCACCTGCTATAACTATCGGCACAGGGCATGCCCTTACAACCTTCTGAAAGTCTTCACAATAGTAGGTCTTTACAAAGTGTGCCCCAAGCTCTGCAGCTATCCTTGAGGCAAGCCCAAGGTAGCGGGCATCTCTATTCATATCCTTTCCAACGGCTGTAACCGCAAGCACTGGAACACCGTACTCCTCACCCTCGTCCACAAGTTTTGCAAGCCCAAGGAGTGTCTGTTTTTCAAGCTCTGAGCCAACGAATATGGAGAGAGCCACAGCCGATACATTGAGCCTCAGGGCATCCTTCATGGACACGGTCGTTCCCTCGTCAGCAAGGTTTCCCAGTATGCTTGTGCCCCCTGAAACCCTGAGGACCACCGGAACATTCACACTGGCTGCCACACACTTTCTCAATACTCCTCTTGTAAGCATTATGGAGTCTGCATACTCTACGAGTGGTTTTATGGTCTTTGCTGGCTCTTCAAGCCCTGTGGTGGGACCCAGAAAGTATCCGTGGTCTACAGCAAGCATCACTGTTCTGCCTGTCTCTGGTTTTATTATACGGGCGAGCCTGTTCTCCATTCCCCAGTCCATGGTAAGACCTCCTTTTTAGTGTAATGTTTTAGATAAAGATAACAGGCAAAGTGCTCTCAGTCAACCGAATTCTCCAGCTAATTTGAATATTTACTGGAGGGAGTCCTTGCTCACAGGAGTGGGCTCTATGCCCATGTCTCTGAGAAGCCTTTCCATCCGTTTGCTACCTGTTCTCAGCCAGCGCTCGTATATGCGCAGTATGTCGTTTATGGAAGAAAGCCTCGTTCTCTCGCTCACCTCACCAAGAACATCCACAAGTTCTACGAACCTTTCGGAAAGCTCTCTGTAGAGAGAGGATAGTTGAGAAGATGTTCCTGCTGAGAGGGAGTCCGCAAGATGGTTGTAAGATATGGTGCCTATATCTATGTAGTAGTCCACATCTACCAGCTTTCTTTTTAGACTCTCGTGAAAGAAACCTGCCACAAAGAGAGTGGTATCTCCCACCTCTTTTAGAAGCAGGTTCTTAAGCTCCCTTCTTTCATCGAGTGCCTTCAGAAGCCTGAGGGCAACAGGCTCTGTGGAGAATTTCCTCGTGTCTACATAACGGGCGAGCAGATTTGCCAGATAGAACTCAACAGTTTTGTCTATCCTTAACCTCTGCTCTTTCAGTGCCTCCTCGATGAGGCTGCGAAAGTGCTCCAGCGGTGATACAGAGGTAAGCATAACCCAACCTCTTTGACAGCAGGTTACCCTTATTATTTTATCTTATTATCGGAAGGATTTTCAAGCAGCTTAAGGAGACTATCTTTTGAACACAATGCGTTTAAACCTTCTCTTTCCAACCTGAACGAGAAGGGGTTTGTCTGTTGGAACCTCTGTGGAGCGCTCGGTTATTCTTGTGCCGTCCACCCTTACGCCACCCTGCTCTATGAGCCTTGCAGCCTCGGAATTGCTCTTTGAAAGCCCTGCCATGGTCATAAGCCTTGGAAGCCATATCCTTTCCTCTTTGGTCTCCACCGCCACCTCTTCTATCTCTTCAGGAAGGGCTTTCTTTACAAAGACCGTCTCGAACCTCTCCTCTGCTGCCCTTGCCTTATCCTCTCCCCAGAACCTCTTTGTAAGCTCAAAGGCAAGCCTCTTTTTGGCATCCCTTGGATGCACCCTGCCATTTTTTATCTCTTCAAGATATGACTCATCCACATCTGTAAGGAGTGTGTAGTAGCGTATCATGAGCTCATCGGATATGCTCATAACCTTACCGTAGATTTCCTCCGGTGGTTCTGTAATACCTATGTAGTTGCCCAGAGACTTACTCATCTTCTGCACCCCATCGGTACCCTCAAGTATGGGAAGGGTGATTACCACCTGTGGGCGCTCGCCGAACTCACGCTGAAGGGTTCTGCCCACAAGGAGGTTGAAGAGCTGGTCGGTACCACCGAGTTCCACATCTGCCTTCAGCACACAGGAGTCATAGCCCTGTATCAGCGGATAGAGAAACTCATGTATGGCTATGGAATGGCCTTGGGTGTAGCGTTTTTTGAAGTCGTCACGCTCAAGCATCCTTGCCACGGTAAACCGAGAGGCAAGCTGTATGAGGTCCTGCGCGCTCATCTGTGACATCCACTGGCTGTTAAAGACCACCTCGGTCCTTTCACGGTCGAGTATCTTGAAGACCTGCTCTGTATAGGTCTTGGCGTTCTTTTCCACCTCTTTTCGTGTAAGGGGCGGGCGTGTTTCCACCCTTCCTGTTGGGTCTCCTATCATGGCGGTAAAGTCCCCTATAAGAAGGATTACATGATGGCCCAGTTCCTGAAACTCTTTGAGTTTGTTTATAAGAACCGTATGTCCAAGGTGCAGGTCTGGGGCTGTGGGGTCGAAGCCTGCCTTTATACGCAGGGGTTTTCCTGTCTTGGCACTCTCTTTGAGCCTTTCTAAAAGCTCGGTCTCATCAACGAGGTCAACGGTTCTTTTCTTTATGACTTCAAGCTGCTCTTCCGGGCTCAACGCTCTCATACCTCCTCTTTTATCCTCTCTATGTGGGTGGCTTTACCTGTGGAGGGCTCTATCTCTAAAACAACGCCCTGCAGTTCGAGTCTGCCCGTTGCAACCTCGAACCTTACGGGCATCTGTGTTAGAAACCTCTTTATAACGAGCTCCTTCTTCATCCCTATTACAGAGTCCACAGGCCCTGTCATACCAGCATCTGTTATGTAGGCAGTACCCTTTGGAAGTATTCTTTCGTCAGATGTCTGCACATGGGTGTGTGTGCCTATCACGGCACTCACCCTGCCGTCAAGGTACCATCCCATGGCTATCTTCTCTGATGTGGTCTCTGCGTGCATGTCTACAATAATAACGGGACTTTTTTCTCCAAGCCCATCGAGACATCTGCTCGCCGCCCTGAACGGGCAATCTATGTTCTCCATGAATGCCCTTCCGCACAGGTTCACCACGGCTATCTCCACATCGTCCTTCCTGAATACCCTGACACCCGTACCGGGCGAGCCTTCAGGATAGTTGAGTGGGCGGAGCAGGCGGTCTGCGTTGTCTATAAAGTTTAAGACCTCTTTTCTATCCCATATATGGTTGCCAGAGGTAATGACATCCACACCCTCGCCGATGAGCTCTGCATATACATCCTCTGTTATGCCGAATCCACCTGCAGAGTTCTCTCCGTTGGCAATTACGAGGGCAGGGTTGTAGCGTTTCCTGAGGGCTGGCAGCAGTCTTTTTACAGCCTGTCTGCCCGGCTTGCCGATAATGTCACCCAGAAAGAGTATCCTCACGTGCGCTCCCTTCCAGCCACTATCTTGCGTAGTTGACAGCCCTTGTCTCTCTTATAACGGTAACCTTTATCTGTCCGGGGTAGGTGAGCTCTTTCTCTATCTTCTTTGCTATGTCCCTTGAAAGAAGTGCCACCTCTCCATCGTCCACGAAGGAGCTTTCCACTATAACACGCAGCTCTCTACCTGCCTGCAGTGCATAGGCTTTTTCAACCCCTTTGAAGCTCTTTGCTATCCTTTCGAGGTCTTCAAGGCGTTTTATGTAGGTCTCGTACATCTCCTTTCTGGCACCCGGGCGTGCTGCAGAAAGGGTGTCTGCCGCCTGCACAAGTATTGCAAGAAGACTCTCTGGTCTGTCCTCGTGGTGCTGGGCTATGGCTGACACTATAAGGGGGTTCTCGCCATACTTTTTGGCAAGCTCTCCACCTATCTGTGCGTGTGAACCTTCCACCTCGTGGTCAACAGCCTTTCCTATATCGTGCAGAAGCCCCGCCCTTCTTGCCAGCTTCGTTGGCAGATTCAGCTCAGAAGCCATTATCCCGCATATAAAGGCAACCTCCAGTGAATGGCTGTAGACATTCTGGGCATAGCTCGTGCGGAACTTAAGCCTTCCTATGAGTTTCTGTAGCTCGGGGTGTATTCCGTGCAACCCTGTATCGAAGACAGCCCTTTCGCCTGCCTCCTGAATGCTCTTTTCCACCTCTTCCTCGACCTTGCTCACCACCTCTTCTATCCTTGCAGGGTGAATCCTGCCATCGGCTATGAGCCGCTCGAGGGCTATCTTTGCTATCTCTCTTCTTACCGGATTGTGGCCCGAAAGGATGACTGCCTCTGGGGTATCGTCAACTATTATGTCTATACCTGTTATGCTCTCTATGGCGCGGATGTTTCTACCCTCTCTGCCTATGATTCTACCCTTCATCTCCTCGTTGGGCAGGCTCACCACAGAGACGGTTCTTTCCGACACATAGTCACCTGCATAGCGCTGTATGGCAAGGGCTATTATCTCTTTTGCCTTCTTTTCCGCCTCACTTCTTGCCTCTTCCTCTATCCTCTTTAGAACCTTTCCTGCCTCGCCTCTTGCCTCCTCTTCCACCTTGGAAAGAAGCATTGCCTTTGCATCTTCTCTGGTCATGCCAGAGATTTCTTCAAGTTTTCTTCCCTCTTCCTCTACGAGCCTTGCAAGGTTATCCTCCATTTCCTTGAGTCTCTGCTCTCTTGCCCTGAACTCACGCTCTCTTCTTTCGAAGTCCTCCTCTTTTCTTTCAAGGGTCTGGAATTTTCTTTCAAGGCTTTCTTCCTTGGATACGAGCCTTCGCTCGAAGTTCTGTATCTCCCGTCTTCTTTCTGCAAGCTCCTTTTCTACCTGCTGGGTTGCCTGATATAGTTTGTCTCTTGCCTGAAGCTCTGCCTCCTTTATTATCTGCTGTGAACGGCTTTTTGCCTCCTCAATTATACCAGAGGCATCTTTCTTTGCCTCTTCTATCTTCGCCTCTATAAGTTTCTTTCTTATTATGATACCTATCCCTATACCTATAGCCAGCCCCAGCATGAGAACAAGTAAAAACATAGCTCCTCCGTGCATAACCATACTCAACTCCTTTCCTCTTATCCAAAGATTTACTTTTTTTGAAGATATGATGTGTAATAAGGCTCATCTTTCAAATCCTTATTATTCTCTTTTCAGTTACTATGCAGTCCATCCTTACATCCCAGCTCTCAAGTGGTATGAATTCTACCACCTGAAAGTCAAAGGCAAGTGCCACCTTCTTTGCCCCTGTGTTTTTGAGTATTCTGTCGTAATAGCCCTTTCCATAACCGAGCCTTGCTCCATGCACATCGAATGCTATGCCGGGTATTACTATGCAGTGGAGCTCTTCTACGGGTATGGAGTGGTTCTGCTCTGAAGGCTCTGGAATGTCCTGTGAGCCCGGGGAGAGCTCTTCAAGGCTATCCACACGGTGGAACACAAGCTCGCTACCTTCCACACGGGGATAATAGAGGGTTTTACCCTGTTTTTTTGCCACAAAAAAGATGTGCTCTGTGAGCACCTCGTTCTTGAACCCGCAATAGAGGGCAAGCCTTTGAGCCTTGGCAAATTCTTCTGTTGAGAGGAATCTTTCCTCTACCTGAAGGCTCAGGCTTTTTACCTCTTCAGGGCTCATGGAAAGCCGCTTCTCGAACAACTCCCTTCTCAGGTCTTCTTTGAATGCTACCACCATGGTCTGCTGCTAAAGGGCTTCTCTTGGTGAGAGGCTTGAGGGGTCTGGCTTTTTTAAAAAAATAGAAGGTAAGGGTTTGAAGGGGACGGGCGTTTTTTTAAAATTCAACTACCCTGTGTTTCATAAATGTCTTTCTCCCCCGCTGATGCCGTGTCGACAGTATTTGTTGAACCCCGACGCCATGATCAGGTGGTGGCCGGTGTAACCTCTTCCGACTTTCCCCTACAGGGGGGACATGTCGTCCGAAGGTCAGAGCCAGCCCCTAATGTATGGTGTTGGGTCCCAAATAAAACCATCGATCACGCACACCGCAGGGGAGAAGCTCTCTTATTTCAGGGTTAATCTCTCCACAACCCTTGCAAGTTCTGTTGACCTTTTATCAAGTTTTTCCAGTCTATCCCTTATCTTCACCAGTTCCCCGCTCAGATTCAACGCCGTAAGCAACACAAGATCCACCGTAGCTGCCACCCTTGTATTCTGTCTTATCTCATCAATCCGTCTGTTCAGGAACTCCTCTACTTTACGCACATACTCCCGTGTTTCGTCACTCTTTACAACCAGCTTCCTTCCGCATATTGTAAGTTCCACCACATTCTTCAAAGCCAACCTCAACCGTTTTGTATCAACCCGTCCAATCTGGAAATCAAAAGGTCTACCTTTTCTTTCAACAACCCTTTTTCCCTTTCAAACCTCTCAAGCCTCTCACTTAACTTGTTGATTTCTCTTTCCTTCTCCTTTATCGTCTCTCTCAGCTGAAGGTTCTCGCTTTCAAGCTCTTCGTACAGTTTTACAAGCCGCTCTACACTTTCCACAAGCCTCTCAAAATTCTCTATATAGCTCTCCCCTTCCATAAAGACTTCTACTTTCTTATTCTTCCAATTTCATAATACGACTTTTATGAAAATAAGTCAAGAGAGTTTCCCCCTTAATTTTTTCAAAGAACTGTGGTTTGATAAGCAGGGATTAATCTGTTAAACTTATCTATATATGGATGTAAAAGTACTCAAGAAGAAAATAGATAGGGTAATAGAGAACATAGAGAAGGTAGTACGCGGCAAGAGAGAAGTTGTTGAGCTTGCCTGTGTATCTCTGTTCGTGGAGGGGCATCTTCTTATAGAGGATGTACCGGGGGTGGGCAAGACCACCCTTGCCCATAGCCTTGCAAGAAGTGTGGATGCCACCTTCCGCAGAATCCAGTTCACCAGCGATCTCATGCCATCAGATGTGATAGGTGTAACCATATACAACGAGGTCACAGGGGATTTTGAGTTCCGCCATGGTCCCATATTTGCCAACATCGTGCTTGCCGACGAGATAAACCGTGCCACCCCAAAGACCCAGAGCGCACTTCTTGAGGCAATGAACGAACGGCAGGTCTCGGTGGATAACATCACTTACCCGCTTCCAGAACCATTCATGCTTATTGCCACCCAGAACCCTGTGGAATATACGGGCACATTCATGCTTCCTGAAAGCCAGCTCGACCGCTTCACCATCTCTGTAACCATTGGGTATCCGCAAGAAGAGGTGGAAAAGGAGATAATATCCAGCCCTCCTTCTGCACTCATGCCCGAAACACTGGAGCCTGCAATAACAGTGGATGAGCTCATCTCCATCCAGCATGCCACAGAGAAGGTGCGGATTGAAGAAGACCTTCTGGATTACATAATGTCCATAGTGAAGAAGACCAGAGAACACGAGCTATTAAGACTTGGTGTCAGCCCCCGCGGGGCAAGGGCTTTCTACAGGTGCGCACAGGCTATGGCACTCATAAGGGGCAGAGACTGGTGCACCCCTGATGATATAAAGGCCGTGGCAGTGCCCGCACTGGCTCACAGAGTGATACCGCGGGAATACGAGCAAAGAGATAGCTCCAGACTCATCATAGAGGAAATAGTGGAGTCCACAACAGTACCCGTTTAAATGAACCTTCCAAAACTTATATCCGCACCACTTCCATGGCTAACACTCATAGGTGGCCGCATACTTGGTAGAAGTGCCCCTACTACTACTCCGAAAATTGGATTCTCAAGAACCCTGAAGTTCACCAAAGAGGGCTGGCGGTTCGTATTCCTGCTACTTCTTATAGGGGTTGCAGCAGTAAACACGGGCAATAACCT
The DNA here is from genome assembly GCA_011371515.1 of Deltaproteobacteria bacterium. Taxonomy (GTDB): domain Bacteria; phylum Desulfobacterota; class GWC2-55-46; order GWC2-55-46; family DRQE01; genus DRQE01. Next base: position 1,238 of record DRQE01000021.1, on the reverse strand, counting down.
TCTTTATCTGGTGGTTGCCACCCTTCTTTCGCTCATAATCATATCTGGTATCATGAGCGAGCTCACCCTTAAGAACCTCACAGTCAAAAGGGTGCTCCCGCCAGCGGTCTTCAGAAATAGCCCCGTTCCGGTAAAAGTAACCGTTGAGAACAGAAAAAGGCTTCTTGCCTCCTACTCCTTCTGGGTGGAAGAGCTCGCAACCGATGGGCTTGAGTGTGAACCCTTCTATGTGGTAAAGCTCGATGGCAGAGAGAAGAAAGAGGGTATCGCAAGATACAGGTTTACCAGAAGGGGCAGAATAAGGCTTGAGGGTGTAGCACTTGCCACAAGGTTTCCCTTCGGTTTTTTCATCAAAAAAAGAAGGCTTCCCCTGCAGGCAGAGCTTATCGTATATCCAGCGATAGTTGCCATGAGGCTGCCGCCTCTTTACCCCCAGAGGGAACAGGGCACAGGCTCTGCACCTGTGCGGGGTGCGGGCGACGAAATCCGTGGACTCGAGGACTATACCCTTATGGACGACGCAAAGCACATACACTGGAAGGCAAGTGCAAGGGCTGGAAGGCTTGTAAAAAAGGAGTTCGAAAGGGAAAGACAAAAGAGGGTGGCAATAGTGTTTGAAAACAGGGGTCCCGAGGACGAAGCCTTCGAAAACACTGTGGACAGGGCAGCCACCCTTGCAAACCACTACCTTAGCCATGGCTATGAGGTGGCTCTTAAAACCCTCAAGCACTTTATTCCCCATGGCAGGGGCACCCCACAGCTTCACCGCATACTTAAGTTTCTTGCCGAAGTGAGGGCTGAAGAAGAAAGTGGCACCCCATCTGTAAGGGTCGAACCATGAGGTTTTCAGCGTACATAACATTTATAATCTATATTGTAACCCTTGTGGGGCTTATCTCCTTATCACTCATAGAGGAGTTGAGCCCATGGTTTCTTCTATTCGTATGGGTTGCAACCCTTTCAAGCCTCTTTGTAAAGGAGCGTGCAGGAAGGCTCGTCTCACCCAATGTATGGAATGCCCTTGCAGTGGTACTCTTTCTGGCATTCCTTGTGGACTACCTTTTACTTTCTTCCAGTCTTGTGGGCTCTGCCGCAAGGTTTCTCTCCATACTGTGTGTGCTCAAGTTATACGACCTCAGAACCACACGCGACTACCTTATACTCTACATCATAGTCTTCTTCGAGCTTCTTGCAGCCTCTGCTTCCACCACAAGCCCTGCCTTCTTCGGGGTTATCTT